>JANNNM010000751.1:0-2075 GCA_031398535.1 Betaproteobacteria bacterium
TCAACACCAGCATCAGCGCGGACAGGCGATCGAGCACCAGCACGATGCCGAAGGGCGCCTGCCAGTTGCCGACCAGCGTGACGGCGATCGTGTCCGAGCCGGCCAGGCGAACCAGCACGACCGCAACCGCCAGCAACGATACGGTGGACAGTAGTGCGAGGGGCAGTTGCCAGGTCGGCCGCCAGCGTTCGCACAGCAGCATGACCGCTGTCATCAGCAGCGGCAACACGACCGGGATGACCAGCCATGGTGCGTTCATGGCGCGGGCCGCTCACGATCCGCCACCACCGGATCGCACGCATCGCTGTCGTTGACGACGTTCGACTTAAGCGCCAGCACCAGCACAAGTGCTGTCATCGCGAACGCAATCACGATGGCGGTCAGCACCAATGCCTGCGGCAATGGATCGGCGTAGTGCGCCAGCGTCGTCGGCACACCGGGACGCAGGATCGGCGGCGCCTCGAAGGCCAGCCGGCCCATCACGAAGATGAACACGTTGACGGCATAGGACAGCAGCGTGAGTCCAAGCACCACATCGAACGTGCGCGGGCGCAGGCACAGCCACACGCCGCATGCGGTCAGCACGCCCAGCGCCGATGCGACCAGCCATGCAGTCAAGGCGCTTCCCCGCCCGCGCGGCCGTCAGGCAGCAGGCCGGGCGCCAACGTGGCCAGCATCGTGCCGCCCACCACCGTCATGAACACGCCGAGGTCGAAGAACATCGCGCTGGCCAGCGGCACTTCGCCCACCACCGGCAGCACCGGGTGGAGGAAAGCGCTGGTCAGGAACGGGTAGCCGAGCAACGCGCTGCCGACGCCGGTCAGACCCGCCATCAGCAGGCCACCGGCAATCCACGGCTGCCACGCCAGTTGCCGCGGGTCGAGGATGGGCCGGCCACCTCCTGCGATGCGCAGCACCACCAGCGCCGCTGCCAGCGTGAGGCCCGCGACGAAGCCGCCACCCGGCAGGTTGTGGCCGCGCAGGTAGAGGTAGAAGGCCACCATGGCTGCCAGCGGCAGCAGCGTGCGTGCAACCGTGCGTACCAGCAGCGCGTTCCACGGCCCCGCGGTGCCATCCGCCGCGGCGTGCCTGCGGATGCGGAAATTCCAGAGCAATGCATAGACGAGAAGCGCGGCCACGCCCAGCACCGCGATCTCGCCCAGCGTGTCGAGGCCGCGGAAGTCCACAATGATCACGTTGACGGCATTGGTGCCCCCGCCCTCCGGCAACGCCCGGTCGAGGTAGAACGGCGCGATGGATCGCGATGGCCGTGTCATCACCGCATGCGCGACCAGCGTGACGCCCACGCCCGCCACCAGCGCCAGCACCGCATCACGCCAGCGCCGCCACGCGCCGCGCTCCGGCGGCGATGTCGGCGGCAGGAAATGCAGCACCACGACAATGAGCGACAGCGTCGCGATCTCGACCAGCAGCTGCGTCAGCGCAAGATCGGGCGCCGACATCAGCACGAAGCCCACGCTGACCGCGAGGCCCGTCACGCCGAGCGCCAGCAGTGCGACGAAGCGGTGACGATGGCAGGCGACGGCAGCGACGGCGCCCCCCACTGCCAGCAGCCACAGCAATGTTCCCACCGCCACGGGAACCTCGCCCAGCGGTGCGATGGCGGAACCGGCATCGCCGAAGCCGTACCGCAGCAGCGGCCACGCCATTGCCGCAATGGCCGTGGCGAAGATCCACGCCAACGCACCCGGCAACGTGCTGTCCGGCGACAGCGCAACGAAGCGGCGGCCACCGCGCTCGAGACCGCGCAGCATCCGGTCGAACACGCGCTTGCCGCTCATCGGCAGCTGCGCGATCGTGTGCAGGTTGATCGTCTTCTGCAGCGTGAAGTACAGCGCCACGCCCGCAGCCAGTGCAATCGAGCTCATCAGCAGCGGCACGTTGAAGCCATGCCACAACGCGAGGCTGTAGGCGGGCACCTGGTCACCCAGCGCGCCTCGCGCCGCGACTGCCAGGACCGGGCCGATGGTCAGTCCCGGCACGATGCCCACGGCCAGGCACACGACGACGAGGATCTCCACCGGAATGCGCATCCAGCGCGGCGGCTCGTGCGG
>JANNNM010000090.1:0-2763 GCA_031398535.1 Betaproteobacteria bacterium
CCGGTCGGCTACGGCTCGCAGATCGAGGAACACCATGCCGTGCGCCGCGACGCCGGCATGTTCGACGTCTCCCACATGTGCACCGTGGACCTGCGCGGCGCGGGCGCGCGCGCGCTGCTCCTGCGCCTGCTCGCCAACGACGTCGGCCGCCTCGCCGCCCCGGGCAAGGCGCTCTACACCTGCATGCTGCGCGCCGACGGCGGCGTGATCGACGACTTGCTCGCGTTCTACCTCGACGAGCGCTGGTTCCGGCTGGTCGTCAACGCCGGCACGGCGGACAAGGACCTGGCCTGGATCAAGGACCACGCGAAACCGGTCGGCGTCGCGGTCGTGCCGCGGCGCGATCTCGCGATGATCGCGGTGCAGGGTCCGCAGGCGCGCGAGAAAATGTGGCAGGCCGTACCCGGCAGCGAAGCCTTCACGCGCGAGCTGAAGCCCTTCTTCGGTGCCGAGGTCGTGCTGGCGGAAGGCACGTACTTCATCGCGCGCACCGGCTACACCGGCGAGGATGGCTTCGAGGTGATGGTGCCGGCAGCGCGGGCCGAAGCGCTGTGGCATGCGCTGGTCGCCGCCGGCGTTGCGCCCTGCGGCCTCGGCGCGCGCGACACGCTGCGCCTCGAGGCCGGCATGAATCTGTACGGACAGGACATGGACGAGACGGTGTCGCCGCTGGTGTCGGGCCTCGGCTGGACCGTCGACCTGGCCAGCACGCGCGATTTCGTCGGCAAGGCCGCGCTGGCGGCCGCGCCCCCGGCACAGCGCCTGACGGGCCTGCTGTTGCTCGACGCGGGCGGCGTGCTGCGCGCGCACCAGGTGGTGCACACGGCGCACGGCGATGGCGAGATCACCAGTGGCACCTTCAGCCCCACGCTCGGCAAGTCGATCGCGCTGGCCCGGTTGCCCGTGGCGGTGGCCGACGGCGATGTCGTGCACGTGGCCGTGCGCGACCGCAAGCTTGCCGCGCGTGTCGTGAAGCCGCCGTTCGCGCGGAACGGCCGCGCGCTGGTGCAATGAAATCCCTTTCCCTTTGCCTGTCCCGATTCGACGTAGCCTACCCGGAGCCGATGCAATGAATCTTCCCGCAGAATTGAAATACGCCGAGTCGCACGAATGGATGCGCGCTGAAACCGACGGCACCGTGACCATCGGCATCACTGACCACGCGCAGGCCGCGCTGGGCGACCTTGTGTTCATCGAGTTGCCCAAGGTCGGCCGCATGTTGAAAGCCGACGAGGCCTGCGCGGTGGTCGAGTCGGTGAAGGCCGCCAGCGATGTCTATGCGCCGATCGCCGGCGAAGTGGTGGCCGTCAACGACGCGGTCACGGCTTCCCCGGAAACGCTGAACGAAGATGCCTATGGCGCGTGGCTCTTCCGGCTGCAGCCCGCGCAACCGGATGCGCTCGCCGGCATGCTCGACGCGGCGGCCTACGCCAAGATCATCGGATAGACGCCCAATGACGAAGCACGACTCCGCGACCGCGAGCCTGGCCGCACTGGAAGATCGCGGCGAATTCATCGCCCGCCACATCGGCACCACGCCGGCCGCGCAGGCATTGATGCTGGCCACGCTCGGCTATCCGTCGCGCGCGGCGCTGATGGATGCCATCGTGCCTCCCGCCATCCGCGAAAGCGCGCCGCTGCCGCTGCCCGGACCAGTGCCCGAAGCGCAGGCGCTGGCGCAGTTGAAGCTGCTGGCGGCGCAGAACCGCGTGTTGCGCTCCTGCATCGGCCAGGGTTACTACGGCACGTTCACGCCGGGCGTCATCCTGCGCAACATCCTCGAGAACCCGGCGTGGTACACGGCCTACACGCCGTACCAGCCGGAGATCGCGCAGGGGCGCCTCGAGGCGCTGATCAATTTCCAGACGATGGTGTGCGACCTGACTGGCATGGCGATCACCAATGCGTCGATGCTGGATGAGGCCACCGCCGCCGCCGAAGCCATGGCGCTGGCGATGCGTACCGGCAAAAGCGCCTCGAAACGCTTCTTCGTGGCCGACGACGTGCTGCCGCAGACGCTGGCGGTCGTGCGCACCCGGGCGCGTCCGCTGGAGGTCGACGTGGTCACAGGCCCCGCGCAGGACGCGCCGGGCGCCGGTGCCTTTGCCGTGCTGCTGCAGTACCCGGGCGCGAATGGCGACGTGCGCGATTATCGCGCGCTGACCGAAGCCATGCATGCGCAAGGCGCGCAGGTGATCGTCGCCGCGGACATCCTGGCGCTGACGCTGCTGGTGCCGCCGGGGGAATGGGGTGCCGATTCCGTCGTCGGTTCCACGCAGCGCTTCGGCGTGCCGATGGGCTACGGCGGCCCGCATGCGGGGTACCTCGCCACGCGCGACGAGTTCAAGCGCTCGATGCCGGGGCGTCTCGTCGGTGTCACCGTCGATGCCGACGGCAACCCGGCGTATCGGCTGGCGCTGCAGACGCGCGAGCAGCACATCCGCCGCGAGAAGGCCACCTCCAACATCTGCACGGCGCAGGTGCTGCTGGCGGTGATCGCCAGCATGTACGCCGTCTATCACGGCCCCGAGGGCCTCACCACGATCGCGCGGCGCGCGCATCGGCTGGCCGCCATCCTGAAGGCGGGGTTGGAACGCGTGGGTTTCACGGTGCCCACCGCCACGCATTTCGACACGATCGTCGTCGCCACGGGGACGCGTACGGCGGCGATCCTTGCTGCGGGTGTTGCCGCCGGCGTCAACTTCCGCCACGTCGACGCCGCCACACTCGGCATCAGCCTCGACGAGACCACGACGCGCGAGG
>JANNNM010000818.1:0-7200 GCA_031398535.1 Betaproteobacteria bacterium
CCAGATTGACCCTGACCCCTTTATTTAAGTGACCCTGACCCCTTTGTTTCAGATCATCCGCTTGCGCACCTGCGTGACCACCACCTCGGCGATGATCACGACGATCAGGATCGCGAAGAGGATCAGCGCCACGCGATCCCACTGGAAGAGGTTCAGCGCGGAATCGAGTGCCATGCCGATGCCGCCCGCGCCCACCAGCCCCAGCACGGCGGACTCGCGGACGTTGATGTCCCAGCGGAACAGCGCAATCGACCAGAACGCCGGCTTCACCTGCGGCCAGTAGCCGTAGTTCATCCGCGACCACCACGGCGCCCCTGCGGCGGTGAGCGCCTCGATGGGGCCAGGCGCCGCTTCTTCCAGCGCCTCGCCGAAGAGCTTGCCGACGAAGCCGATGGAGCGGAACGCAATCGCCAGTGTGCCCGCCAAGGCGCCCGGCCCGAAGATGCCGACAAACAGCAGCGCCCACACCAGCGAGTTGACCGACCGCGACGACACCAGGATCAGCTTGGCGAAGAGATTGACCGGCGTGTACGGCACGAGATTGTGCGCTGCCAGCACGCCGACGGGCAACGCCAGCACCAGCGCCAGCAGCGTACCCATCGACGCGATGTTGATCGTCTCGATCAGCGCCTCGTGCACCGTCTCCGGGTAATGCGCCCAATCCACCGGCCACATCCGGGTGAACAGGTCGATCATCTGTTCCGGCGCGTCGTACAGGAACTCCGGGATCACCTCGATCGTGCGCAAGGACGCGACGATCGCCGCGACGATGACGAGATAGACCATGAAGCGCGTCAGCCGCTGCGCCCGCGAAAATCGCGTCCAGCGCCGTTGCGCGACCGGCGGCGTGATGACGCCGGCGTCGGCCATCAATCGTCCTCCAGCACGCGTTCGCGTGGGATCTTGCTGCGCTTGCGGAAGAGATCGCCGACCGTGGCGTTGTCGATGAAGATCGCGCGCACGGCGGTGGCCAGCACTTCACCCAGCATGATCAGGCCGATGATGGACAGCAGGATCGCGCAGACGAAGTCGTAGTCGAAGCGCTGGAACGCGGCGAAGAGCGTACCGCCGATGCCGCCCGCGCCGACGATGCCCACCATCGTGGAATTGCGCAGGTTCGAGTCGAGCTGGTAGGTGCCGCAGCCGATGTAGCGCGAGAACACCTGCGGCATCACGCCAAACGCCAGCACCGATGCAAAGGGCGCGCCGGTGGCACGCACGGCCTCCACCTGCTTCAGCGAAATCTCCTCGATGGCCTCGGTGAAGAGCTTGCCGATGAAGCCGACCGACGCCACGGTCAACGCCAGCACCCCCGCCAGCGCGCCGAAGCCCACCGCCTTCACGAACAGGATGGCGACGATCACCGGGTGAAAGGAGCGCGCCATCACGATGATCGCGCGTGCCGGCCACGAGACCCACGGCGGCATCAGGTTGCGCGCGGCGGCAAGGCCGATGGGCAACGCCAGCGTGATGCCCAGCGTCGTGGACAACACCGCAATCTCCAGGCTTTCGAGCAGGCCCTTGACCAGCAGGTCCTCGCGCGAAAAATTCGGCGGAAACAGCCGGCTGAAGAACTTGGCCGCGTTGGCCAGGCCGATCTGCAACCGCTCCCACGAGATGTCCATCTGCGCGCACGCGTAGACGACATAGACGGCCAGCGCCACCCACGCCACGCGCGGCCAGATGCTGCGCGGAAACGGATCGCGCAGCGGCCCGGCCGCCGGCGCCGCGGTGTTCATCGCAACGCCGTCATTGCAGCCATGCCTCGCCGCCGTAGATCTGCTTCAGGATCGCATCGGTCAGATACACCGGCGCGCCATCGAAGATGACGCGGCCGCCGGACATGCCGACGACGCGGTCGGCAAAGCGCTTGGCCAGTTCAACGTCGTGCATATTGATCAGCACGGGGATCTCGCGTGCGCGGCCGACACCCGCCAGCAACTCCATGATCTCGACCGAGGTCTTGGGGTCGAGCGAGGATGTGGGTTCGTCCGCCAGCAGGAGCTTCGGCTCCTGCATCACCGCGCGAGCGATGCCCACCCGCTGCCGTTGCCCGCCGGAAAGCGCATCCGCGCGCCGGTGCGCAAAGCCCGCGAGGCCCACGATGTCCAGCAGTTCGTAGGCCTTGCGGATGTCGCTCTCGGGAAACTTGCGCCGCCATGCGCGCCACGGCGATACATAACCGAGACGCCCCGACAGCAGGTTCTCCATCACCGTCAGGCGCTCGACCAGGTTGTACTCCTGGAACACCATGCCGATGTGCCGCCGCGCCTGGCGCAGCGGCGTGCCGGAAAGCTTGGCGAGATCCGCGCCCTCGAACAGGATCTCGCCTTCGGTCGGCTCCACCAGCCGGTTGATGCAGCGGATCAGCGTGCTCTTGCCGGTGCCGGAAGGCCCGATGATCGACGTGATGCCGCGCGCTGCAATCTCGAGATTGATGTCGACGAGAACCGGTTTCCCGGCCACATACGACTTCGACAGATGGCGAAGTTCCAGCATCAGCCCTTCTTGGCCTTGGCGGCGGCTTCGG
Organism: Betaproteobacteria bacterium; assembly: GCA_031398535.1. Lineage (GTDB taxonomy): Bacteria > Pseudomonadota > Gammaproteobacteria > Burkholderiales > Casimicrobiaceae > VBCG01. The sequence goes on from JANNNM010000818.1 coordinate 2,531, forward strand.
CCTCGCGCTTGGTTTCCTTCTCGTAGGTGCTCTTGTCAAACGCCTGGCCCGAGCCCTTGGCCACCGAGCGCACCACGTCCCATGTCGTCTGGTAGTTGATGGGGAAGAAGCGGTCGGCGCCGCCGAAGGCCTTCACCATTTCCGGCGTGAAGCGATAGTCGTAGAAGCACGTCAGCATCTTGTCCACCAGCTTCGGGTCGAGGTCGTGTGCATACGCGAAGGACGACGTCGGGAATTTCTGGCTGCGATAGATGATGCGGAAATCGGCTTCCTTGACCTGGCCGCGCTCGGCCATCCGCTTGAACACGTCGGAAGCCACGGCCGCAGCGTCGTAGTCACCCGAATTGACGCCCAGCACCGACTGGTCGTGCTTGCCCGAGAATACCGGCTTGTAATCCTTGTCTGGCGCCAGGCCCTGCGCCGGGAACAGCGCAAGCGGCGCCAGATGGCCGGAATTGGACGACGGCGCTGTGTGTGCGAGCTTCTTGCCCTTCAGGTCAGCGAGCTTCTGGTAGGGCGAGTTGGCCTTGACGATCACGATCAGGTTGTAGCCCTGGAACTCCTTGCTGTCGCCCTTCACCGCGAATGGGACCGCACCCGCGAGGTTCACCGCGAATGCGGTGGGGCCGGTAGAGAAGCCGCCCACATGCAGGCGGCCCGAGCGCATGGCCTCGATCTCCGCCGCGTTGTTCTGCACCTGGTAGAACACGACCTTCTTGTTGAGGCACGCCGACAGGTGCGTCGTGAACGGCTTGAAGATGTTCTCGTAGACGGCGGGGTCTTCCACCGGCGTGTAGGTGAAGACGATCGTCGACGGGTTCTTCCACTTCTTGGCATCGGTGGGCGCGTCGGCCACCATGTCCTTGTTGGCGTCACAGTACATCGCATCGAGTTCGCCGCGATTGGGACAGGCCTCGGCGGCCATGGCCGGCATCGATACCACCGCCGCGAGCGCGGCGACCCCGATCGTCATTCTCAGTTGCTGCTGCATGGTTTCCTCCATCGTGTTGTCGCGCGAGTGCGCGGATCCAGCAAGAGTTGATGCGGAATACTGGATGCGCGCTTTGGCGGTGGAACCACCGGCGCGTCGTGTAGTCATAAAACTGTAACATCTTCTTGTGCGCGTTCGTACGCGCGCCGATTCGGCGGAACGCGCCGATTTGCGTAGGTAGGCGAGACGTCAGCCGCGCGGGTACGACTTGTGCCAAACCCGCGGGGTAGCACCCCGCCTGCAGGGGGACCCGGCTGGCGTATCATCAACCACCCCTTTTTCGCTCCGGAAATTCGTGGCCTCACCTCTGAACGTCGTCGTACTCGCCGCCGGCCAGGGCAAGCGCATGCGATCCGCGCTGCCCAAGGTGCTGCATCCTCTCGCCGGGCGCCCGCTGATCACGCATGTGCTTGACGCGGTGCGGTCGCTCTCACCACACATGCTGGTCCTGGTCGTCGGCGTGGGCGCAGATGTAGTGCGCAATGTGTTGGCGGCACCCGACCTGCAGTTCGTCGTCCAGGATCCGCCGCGCGGCACCGGCGACGCCACCCGCGTTGCGCTCGATGTACTGCCGCCGGATGGCATCACCATGGTCACGATCGGCGACATCCCGCTGGTCCCGCCGCTGGCGCTGGCCGCACTGGTGGAGATCGCCGAGAAGGGCCAGCTTGCGGTGCTGACGGCGCACGTGCCCGATCCGTCGGGGCTGGGCCGGATCATCCGCGACGCTGCCGGTCGCGTCCGCGCGATCGTCGAGGACCGCGATCTTGCCCCGGCGCAGCGCGCGCTGGACGAGATCAACGCCGGTGTCATGGCAGCGCCCTCGGCGCTGATGCGGCGTTGGGTCAGCGCCCTGAAGCCCGACAACGCGCAGAAGGAGTACTACCTGACGGATATCGTCGCGGCGGCCATCGCCGACGGCATCCCCGTCCTGGCCCATGCCGCGACCGACGAGCGTGACGTGCGCGGCATCAATGACCAGACCCAGCTGGCCGGCGTGGAGCGGGTGCTCCAGATGCGCTACGCCAACGCATTGCTGGAACACGGGGTGGCGCTGGCCGACCCGGCCCGCATCGATGTCCGCGGGCACCTGGCCTGCGGGCTCGATGTCCGCATCGACGTCGGCTGCATCTTCGAAGGGTCCGTGCATCTGGGCAACGGCGTGCGGGTCGGCCCGTACTGCGTGCTGCGCGACGTGAAGGTCGCAGCCGGCGCCACCATTGCCGCGTTCTCGCATCTCGACGGTGCCACCGTGGGCGCCAATGCGCGCATCGGGCCCTTCTCGCGGCTGCGTCCCGGTGCCGAGCTTGCCGAAGACGTGCACATCGGCAACTTCGTCGAGGTCAAGGCCAGCAAGATCGGCGTCGGCAGCAAGGCCAATCACCTCGCTTACATCGGCGACACGGTAATGGGCCGCAACGTCAATTTTGGCGCGGGAGCCATCACCGCCAACTACGACGGCGCCAACAAGCACGCGACCCACATCGGCAACGATGCGTCCATCGGCTCCAACTGCGTACTCGTGGCGCCGATCACTATCGGTCCCGGTGCCACCGTCGGCGGCGGAACCACGCTGGCGGAGGATGCGCCGGCGGGCGCACTTACGGTGGCACGAGCGCAGCCGCGGACCAATCCCGACTGGAAGCGCCCGATCAAGGCAACCAAACCGCAACCCAAGGATTGATCAACTCATGTGCGGCATCATCGGTGCGGCCTCGCTGCGCAACGTCGTCCCCATTCTGATCGACGGCGTCCGGCGCCTCGAGTACCGCGGCTACGACTCCACCGGGCTTGCGGTCATCCATGACGGCACCACGCCTGTGCTGGAACGCCTCGTGTCCACGGCGCGCGTGGCGGACTTGGCGGCGCAGGCCGAGTCGCGCAAGCTCTCCGCCACGACTGGCATCTCGCATACGCGCTGGGCCACACATGGCGCGCCGTCGTCGGTCAATGCGCACCCGCATTTGTCGAATGGCGAAGTGGCCGTCGTGCACAACGGCATCATCGAAAACTACGAGGCCCTGCGGGACCGCCTGCGCGGCGAAGGCTATGTGTTCGCCACGCAGACCGACACCGAAGTCATCGCCCACCTGGTGCATGCACATTGGCATGGCGCTGCCAAGCAGGACCTGGTCCGCGCCGTGCAACTGGCGGTCGCCGAATTCCATGGCGCCTATGCAATCGCCGTGATTTCCACGCGCGAACCCGGACGCGTGGTCGGCGCGCGGCAGGGCAGCCCGCTGGTCGTCGGGCTGGGCATGGATGATCACTTCCTCGCGTCCGATGCGGCGGCGCTAGTGCCGGTGACGCGACGCGTCAGCTACCTCGAGGAAGGCGATGTGGCCGATGTGCGCCGCGAGGGTTACGCCATCTACGATGCGCAGGGCCAGAAGGTCGACCGGCCGGTGATCGAAGTGCCGGCCGATGCGGGTGCCGTCGAGCTCGGACCCTACCGCCACTACATGCAGAAGGAAATCTTCGAGCAGCCGCGCGCCGTGGCCGACACGCTCGAAGGCATCGACGGCATCACGCCCACGTTGTTCGGCCCCACCGGAGCGGAAGTGCTGGCGCAGATCGACAGCGTGCTCATCCTGGCGTGCGGCACCAGCTACTACTCGAGCCTGGTGGCGCGGCAGTGGATTGAAACGCTGGCGGGCATCCCGTGCGCCGTCGAGATCTCGAGCGAGTACCGCTATCGCGACAGCGTACCCAATCCGCGCACGTTGGTGATGGTGGTCTCGCAATCCGGCGAAACCGCCGACACGCTGGCCGCCTTGAAGCACGCCAAGTCGCTGGGGCACCTCCATACGCTGGCCATCTGCAATGTCGCCACCAGCTCCATGGTGCGGCAGACCTCCCTCAAGTTCCTCACCCGCGCCGGCACCGAAGTGGGTGTCGCCTCCACCAAGGCGTTCACCACCCAGTTGATCGCGCACTTCCTGTTCGCGCTGACGCTGGCCAAGACGCGCGGACGTTTGACCATCGAGGACGAGACGCGTTGGCTGAAGGCGCTGCGCCACCTGCCCGCCGCCATCCAGGCCGCGCTGGCGCTTGAGCCGCACATGATCGCGTGGGCGCAGGCCTTTGCGAAGAAGCAGCACGCGCTGTTCCTCGGCCGGGGGCTGCACTATCCGATCGCGCTGGAAGGCGCGCTCAAGCTGAAGGAAATCTCGTACATCCACGCCGAGGCCTACCCGGCCGGCGAGCTGAAACACGGTCCGCTCGCGCTGGTCGATGCGGAGATGCCGGTCGTGGCCATCGCACCGAACGATGCGTTGCTGGAAAAATTGAAATCGAATCTCGAGGAAGTGCGGGCGCGCGGCGGCGAACTGTATGTCGTGGCCGACCTCGACAGCCATCTCTCTGCGGCCAACGGCATCCACGTGGCGCGCATCGCGGAGTACGCCGGATTGCTGTCACCCGTCGTGCACGTGATCCCGTTGCAGTTGCTGGCGTATCACACCGCGGTCTTACGCGGGACGGATGTGGACAAGCCGCGGAATCTGGCGAAGAGCGTTACCGTGGAGTGAGGTGGCGGGGCTGTGCTGTGGCTTGTGTGGCCCCCGAAAATAGTTTGTCCTTCCTAAAGAAGGATTGTCCCAATGTCGGATAGTTTGTCCCTTACCGAACTACCTCGACGTTGCGAGAATGATCAAGAAAATCAAACAATTTCATTGAC
>JANNNM010000819.1:0-1111 GCA_031398535.1 Betaproteobacteria bacterium
GCCGGCGTGCTCGGCCATCCGGCCATCGGCGTGGCATGGCTCGCCAACAAGATCGCGCCGTATGGCGAACGTCTGGAAGCCGGCGACTTCGTGCTGTCGGGTTCGTTCACGCGGCCGGCCACCGCCGTGCGCGGCGATCGTTTCCGGGTCGACTACGGCGCGCTGGGTATGCTTGAATTCCGTTTCACCTGACGCCCGCGAAGGACCGCCATGAACGCACCCGAAGCCTCGCATCTCGCCGCCACGACCGGCGCGGGTCCGGCGGCGTTTGCCGCGGAGGAGTGGAAGGCGCGCGTCGAGCTGGCGGCGGCCTACCGGATCTTTCACTATCTCGGCTGGACCGAGCTCATCTACAACCACATTTCGCTGCGCGTGCCCGGTCCCGACGTGCACTTCCTGATCAATCCCTTCGGACTGCACTACAGCGAAGTCACGGCCTCCAACCTCGTCAAGGTCGATCTTGCCGGCACCATCATCGGCCGCGCCGACTGGCCGATCAATCCGGCGGGCTTCGTGCCGCACGCGACGATCCACGGCAACATTCCGCACGCGCATTGCGTGATGCATACGCACACGACCGCCGGCTGCGCGGTGGCCGGATTGGAGGATGGCCTGTCGCCGTCCAATTTCTATTCGGCGCAGCTCCACGGCAAGCTCGCGTACCACGACTTCGAGGGCATCACGCTGCATGCAGACGAGGGCCCCCGGCTGCTGCGCAGCATCGGCGACAAGCCAGCGGTGATCCTGCGCAACCACGGGCTGCTGGCGTGGGGTGACGGCGTGCCGCGCGCGTTCGCGATCCTGTGGCTGCTGCAGCGCGCTTGCGAGATCCAGGTCGCCACCCTCGCGATGGGCAAGCCGCGCGACGTGCCGGAGGCCATCCAGCGCAAATGTACGGCGGATTCGCTGCAGTTCAATGCGAAGTTCGGTGCGGGCCAGGACGCATTCGACGCGCTGGTGCGGATCGTCGACCGCATCGACCCCGGCTACCGCAACTGACGGTTCGTTCCGCTTCGCATGGGGCGCCGCCGGTCCGCAGTGACGCGCATCGCCGCGTTACACTGACGGCTGTGGCCACTCCGCTCGCCCCGTCGCCTTCGTCCTACTTCGG
>JANNNM010000862.1:0-1058 GCA_031398535.1 Betaproteobacteria bacterium
CGCGTATAATCGTTTGTTTTGCAAACGGAATTCGCCATGGAAGCCGAGCAGCTCAACCAGATCGCCAATCGCCTGGCGGACCTCGCCACCCGCACGACCGAACTGCGGAGGTATCTTTGACTTCGATGTGAAGTCAGAGCGTCTCGCGGTCGTCAACCGCGAGCTGGAAGACCCGAAGGTCTGGGACAACGCGCCACGTGCGCAGGACCTCGGCAAGGAAAAGAAGCAGCTCGACGGCATCGTCGGCACGCTGATTGAGCTGGATGGCGGATTGGCCGACAGCCGCGACCTTTTCGAACTCGCGCGCGCCGAAGGTGACGACGACACGCTCGTCGCTGTGGAGGGTGACGTGGCCGCCCTCGCCAAGACGGTGGGTGATCTCGAGTTCCAGCGGATGTTCAGCGATCCGATGGACCCGGCCAACTGCTTCATCGACATCCAGGCCGGCAGCGGCGGCACGGAAGCCCAGGACTGGGCATCGATGCTGCTGCGGATGTATCTCCGCTACTGCGAACGCAAGGGCTACGGCACCGAAGTGCTGGAAGAGTCGTCCGGCGAAGTCGCCGGCATCAAGAGCGCGTCGGTGAAGGTGGAAGGCGCGTACGCCTACGGCTACCTGCGCAGCGAAGTTGGCGTGCATCGTCTCGTGCGCAAGAGCCCGTACGATTCCGCGGCGCGGCGGCACACGTCATTCGCCAGCGTGTTCGTGTATCCGGAAGTGGATGACTCGATCGTCGTCGACATCAATCCGGCGGATCTGCGCATCGACACCTTCCGCGCGTCCGGCGCGGGCGGCCAGCACATCAACAAGACCGATTCGGCGGTGCGGATCACGCACATCCCCACCAACACGGTGGTGCAATGCCAGAACGACCGCTCGCAGCATCGCAACCGCGCCGAAGCGATGACGATGCTGAAATCGAAACTGTACGAACTGGAATTGCGAAAACGACGCGAGGCCCAGCAGAAGCTGGAGGACTCCAAGACCGACATCGGTTGGGGCCACCAGATTCGTTCTTATGTGTTGGATCAGTCGCGGATCAAGGATCTGCGCACCA
>JANNNM010000899.1:0-4788 GCA_031398535.1 Betaproteobacteria bacterium
CCAGGCGCGGCCGCAGCATCTGCACGGCGTAGTGCCACGCCACCAGCGCGCCGGGCAGCATCGCCGGCAATGCCAGTTCCACCACCATCACGCGGTTGATCGTCGATGTCGTCGATGTCGTCAGCACGACGATCGCGCCCAGCGCCGTCTGCACGAGACCCAGCCGCACGATGCCCCACCAGCCGAGCGGCGCGCCGATCATGTGGCCGCCTGGATCACGCCGCGCAACGCAAACGCGCTGACCAGCATCCCGGACACGAAGAGCGGCACGCCGAAACCGCTGTAGAAGAGCGCGCGCGCGCGCGGCGCGGCGAGGAAGTAATCCATCAGCACCAGTTGCACCAGCAGCAGGAAGCCGATGGCCAGCGCATGCACCGGTTGTTGCCATGCGATCAGCGCGAGGATCACGCCCACCTGCGGCAACGCCATCATCCAGCACGCGGTCCTGGCGGCGCCGTCGACGCCCAACTGGACGGGCAGTGACCGGATGCCCATCTGCCGGTCGCCGTCGATGGCTTTGAAGTCGTTGAGCGTCATGATGCCGTGCGCACCCAGGCTATAGAGGCCGGCCAGCAGCAAGGTGCGGCGGTCGGGCATGGCGCCGCCCGCCATCACCGCCGCGCCGGTCACCCACGCGAGGCCCTCGTAACAGAGACCGCACGCGAGGTTGCCCCACCAGCCATTGGCCTTGAGGCGCAGCGGCGGCGCGCTGTAGGCCCATGCCAACGCCAGGCCGGTGGCGGCCGCGGCAAAGCCCCACGGGCCGAGCAGCATTGCCACGGCCAACGACAGGATCGTCCATACAATCGCGACGACGAGACCTGACCGGCCCGGCATACGGCCCGAGGGAATGGGCCGCTGCGGCTCGTTGATCGCATCGACGTGACGGTCGAACCAGTCGTTGACGGCCTGGCTTGTCGCGCAGACCAGTGGCCCGGCAAGCAGCACGCCGACGATGATGATGGCCCAGTGTCCCGAGGGCGCGACACCGGACGCCACCACGCCGCACCCGAAGGCCCACATCGGCGGGAACCAGGTGATGGGCTTCAACAACTCCGCGATGGCGGAGGGCGCGGGCCACGGCACTACAAGTCCATCAGGTGTCGCTGTCGGCCAGGTCGCCGAGTCCGTAGCGGCGCAGCTTCACGTACAGGCTTTGCCGGCTCAATCCCAGCATCTCGGCGGCGGACGCGCGATTGTCCTGCGTGAGTTCGAGCGCCGCCTCGATGCACAGGCGCTCGATCAGGTCCGTGGCTTCACGCACCAGTTCCTTCAGCGGCACGCGGCCCACCAGCTCCGTCAACTGGTCGACGGAACGCGGCAATTCGCGGCCGGCGCGGGCATCCGTCTGCAGGCGCCGTCCGACATTGCGGATCGTGAAGCCAAGGCACGGTTCGCCTGCCTGGGCGATGGAGGACGCGGAGATCTCGACCTCGGCATCGGCGCCGTACTCGCCGCGCAACGTCGTGGCGAAGAGGCGCACGCTGCCGTGCTGGCGCAGGTTGGTCAGCATCACGTTGAGGTCGACACCAGGCCGGCCCAGCCAGCGTTCGAGCGATTCGCCGCGCGCCTGTTCCTCGGTGGCAAGCTGCGCCAGCTCGACGAACGCGGCATTGGCGGCCAGCACGCGGCCGTCGGCCTGCGTGACTACCATGGCGTCCGGCGCGCCTTCCGCGATGGCGGCCAGCAGCGCCGCCTTCGATTGCGGCAGCGCGGAGGCCGCCGCATCGGCGGGGACGTTGGACAGCCGGATCAGGAACAGCGACGTGTTCTCGTGCCGGAACAGCGATGCGGAAACGACGAATTGCTGCGCGCGATCGCCAAGACGGGCCCGGACGTCATCGGCGCGACCGGCGACACGGACGCTTGCGAGCATCGTCTGCACGGCGACAGCGCCTTCGGCATCGAAGAGCTCGAGCAACGCGCGACCCGGCAAGCGCCGCTCGCCCGCGCCCGCGCCCGCGCCCGCGCCCACGCCTACGCATTGCGCGGCCGACGGATTGGCCTCCACGACCTTCAGCGTGCCGGCATCGACGATCAGCACCGCCTCGGAGGCCAGCTTGAACAGCAACCGGTAACGCGTTTCCACATGCCGCAGGCGCCAGTAGTCGCGTTCCATCGACTGCTGGGCTTCGACGAGGCGCTGCTGCAGCGCTGCGATGGACCGAAGATCGCGGCCGACGGCCACGACCCGGCCTTCGGTGCCGACCTGGATGGCGGAATAGGACACCGGCAGGTCGACCCCGCGCGTCGATGGATGATTGACCTGGCGCGAACGCGGCGCCGTGCGGGCGGCGGCATCGCGCAGCAGCGCCTCGATCTTCGGGCGGCTTTCGACAGTGACGGTCTCCGACCACGGACGACCCAGCCAATGCTTGAAGTCTTCCTTCGAGAGCTCCGTGCTGCCGAACGCGAGATCGCGGATGACGCCATCGCGATCGAGGATCAAAGCCACATCCGAGGCCGCCGCAATGACGGTGGCCGCCGCTGCAGCATCGAGCCGTCCAAGCGTCGCATCCGGCGAGTCGAACGGCTTTACAAGCGAGTCACCGGCAGTCAACGCATATTCTCCAGTAATGGAAAGACGGAATTCACGGCATCAGTTCTGCACCGCTAGGCGCGCCAGCAGTGCAAGGGCCGCGCCCGGTGCCTCAAGCCCGTTGGCGGCCATCGCATCGGCGCCCACCCGGGCGACGCACTCAGGATGGGCCACGAACAAGGGGCCACCCACCATGATACCAATCGCCTGGTTGCGCGACTCCGCGCGCATGGCGCCGATATCGGCCGCCAGTACCTCAAGACGCGTGTCGCACCCGACGGACAATCCGACCACGTCGAACCATTCCTCGCGCACCAGCGTGAACACATCACCATCCGGCGACCCGGGTCCGCCCCATACATCCCAACCGGCCCGGGCAAAGAAATCGGCCACGATGAAGAGACCGAACGAGTGCTGCTCGCCCGGCGCCGGGACCAGCAGCAACCGCTTGCCGTTGGCCACGCATTCCGTTTCGTTGCGGAAGTCGTCGCTGACATCGCGCAACACCTGCTGCATGCGCCCCAGCCCGACCGTGACTTCCGTGAAGTCGCAAAGATCCGCTTCCCACAGCACGCCAAGGCGCCGCGCCGCGGGTTCCAGCAATTCGAGATAGACCGCTTCGAGCGTCACGCCCCCCTGGCGCAGCGCCTCGACGAACGCGGCCGCCTTGCCCACATCGCCATGGAGCGAGATCTCGGTGAACGCCGTGACATCCGCGGTGCCGATGCGCCGTTGCGCCGGGACCGGTGCCTGCCGATGCTCGCGCACCAGTTGCGGGACCACGCTGGTCTCGATGGCGTGCGCCAGTTGCGGATGCATCTCGGGATGACGGCCGGTACGCGCGGGACTGTCGTCCATGCGCCGGCGTGATTGCTCGTCCCGACCGTCGGGGCTTTCCTCGCCCCCGTTCCGATGCATTGCCGCCTGGGTCAACCGATCCATCGGTCCTCCTCCCTCTGCCTGTCCCGGATCCCGACTACCTCCGGTTGTCATGTCTTGCTGACGCTTGCCGAATCTTGATCCAGCTTCGGCCTAGGCGCCAGTAGGTCCTTTCATCCCGGCGCCCTGCCATTCCAGTCCAATGCCGCAAAGTTGTCAAGCGAAGTTTACGTCCAGACCCGTTGACACTTTCCGCAACTTGGTGAAGGATGCGTGAAATCCAGGGACAAGCGGGGCGAATCGCCAAACCGTGGCCTGGATACGTGGAGGAAACGGTCTTGCGGCACCCGAAATCCGGTTCCAACAGCCCGCTGCCGTTGTACACGGCAGCCGAACGCGAGCGACGCGATGCGTCGCCCTGGACCATGGTCCAGGGCGTACTGGCACCGGTGCAATTCCTGGTGTTCCTGGTCAGCCTCGCCCTCGTCCTGCGGTTCCTGCTGACCGGCGAAGGCCTTGCCGCGGCCACCATCTCCGTCGTGATCAAGACGCTGGTGCTCTATACGATCATGTTCACCGGCGCAATCTGGGAGAAGGAGGTCTACGGCGTCTACCTCTTTGCCCGACCCTTCTTCTGGGAAGACATGTTCAGCATGGCCGTCATCGCGCTGCACACGGCCTACCTGGTCGTCGTGTGGCAAGGCCTGCTGACACCCCAGGGCCAGATGCTGCTGGCGCTGGCGGCGTATGCCACCTATGTGATCAACGCTACCCAATTCCTGCTGAAGCTGCGCGCTGCGCGGCTGGAAGCGAACCGCGTCCCGGTATCCGCGCTGGTGATGTCGAAATGATCGCGCAGAAACCCCTGCCGTTCACGCCCGCTGCGGGCAGTGCGCGCCCGGTGCTGCGCGAACGCGGCCAGCGCGAGGTGTTCTGCGGGCTGACCGGCATCATCTGGCTGCATCGCAAGATCCAGGATGCATTCTTCCTCGTGGTCGGCTCGCGCACCTGCGCGCACCTGATCCAGTCGGCGGCCGGCGTGATGATCTTCGCAGAACCGCGCTTCGGCACCGCCATCATCGACGAGCGGGATCTCGCCGGCCTCGCGGACGTCAACGACGAGCTCGATCGCGTCGTCACGCGGCTGATCGAACGGCGTCCCGACATCCGCCTGCTGTTTCTCGTCGGGTCGTGCCCGTCGGAAGTCATCAAGCTCGATCTTTCGCGAGCCGCCGCGCGGCTGTCCCGCACGCTGTCGCCCGGCGTGCGTGTGCTGAACTATTCGGGCAGCGGCATCGAGACGACCTTCACGCAAGGCGAGGATGCGTGCCTCGCGTCACTGGTGCCCGATCTGCCGGTGGCCGCTGCGG
>JANNNM010000936.1:0-3821 GCA_031398535.1 Betaproteobacteria bacterium
TTGTCGCCTTCCGACAGGAACCGGACGAGGTTCCGCAGCTTGATCTGGTAATCGCCTTCGTCAGTGCCGGGCCGGAATTTGACTTCCTTGACCTGGATCTGCTTCAGCTTGAGCTTGGCCTCGTGCTGCTTCTTCGCTTCCCGGTACTTGAACTTGCCGAAATCCATGATGCGGCAAACGGGAGGCTTGGCCATCGGCGCGATCTCGACCAGGTCGAGTTCAGCCGCTTCGGCACGGGCACGGGCATCGGCCAACGACACGATGCCGAGCTGCTCACTATCTTCACCAACCAAGCGGACTTCGGGGGCATTGATTTCCGCGTTGATCCGCTGATGCTTATCGAGGGCTATTGTCTATTCTCCAATGACGACAAAAAACGGCCATGCCCCGAAGGACGCGTCGCGGCTTGAAAATTGATTGCTTTCAAGACGTTAGTGACGCGCCGCGACCTCTGCTAAGAGGCGCTCGAGCAAGGCATCCAGGGCAAAAGCCCCGAGATCCTCGCCGCTGCGGGTACGCACGGCCACCGTTCGTGCTTGCTGCTCCTTATCGCCCACGATGAGCTGGTAAGGCAGCTTTTGCAAGCTATGTTCCCGTATTTTATAGGTTATTTTCTCATTACGCAAATCGGCGAAGGCCCGCAAACCAGCCGCCTTGAGGGCCGCCACAACGCTTTCCGCGTACGCCGCCGACCGGTCGGTGATGTTCAGCACCACGGCCTGTTGCGGCGCCAGCCACAACGGCATGGCCCCGGCGTGGTTTTCGATCAGGATGCCGATGAAACGCTCCAGCGATCCCACGATGGCCCGGTGCAGCATCACGGGCACCTGGCGCGTGTCGTCCGCCGCCACGTACTCGGCGCCCAAGCGTCCCGGCATCTGGAAATCGACCTGCATCGTGCCGCACTGCCACGGCCTGCCTATCGAGTCCTTCAGGTGGTATTCGATCTTGGGGCCATAGAACGCGCCTTCACCGGGCAGCTCCGTCCATTCGACGCCGCATTCACGCAACGCATTGCGCAGCGCGTTCTCGGCGCGGTCCCACGTGGCGTCGTCGCCCAGGCGGGCTTCGGGGCGCAGCGCGATCTTGATCTGCACGTCGTTGAAGCCGAAGTCCTTGTACACGTCGAGCGCCAGCTTGTTGAAGGCCGTGCACTCGGGCTGGATCTGTTCCTCGGTGCAGAAGATGTGGCCGTCGTCCTGCGTGAAGCCGCGCACGCGCATGATGCCGTGCAGCGCGCCCGAGGGTTCGTTGCGATGGCAGGACCCGAACTCGCCGTAGCGGAGCGGCAGGTCGCGGTAACTGCGCAGTCCCGCATTGAAGATCAGCACGTGGCCGGGGCAGTTCATCGGCTTGATCGCGAAGTCGCGCTTCTCCGACTCCGTCGTGAACATGCTCTCCTTGAAGTTCTGCCAGTGGCCCGAGCGCTCCCACAGCGCGCGGTCGAGGATCTGCGGGCCGCGCACTTCCTGGTAGCCGTTGTCCTGGTAGACGCGGCGCAGGTACTGCTCGATCTGCTGCCAGATCGACCAGCCCTTCGGGTGCCAGAACACCATGCCCGGCGCCTCGTCCTGCGTGTGGAACAGGTCGAGCGCGCGCCCCAGCTTGCGGTGGTCGCGCTGCTCCGCTTCCTCGAGCCGGTGCAGGTAGGCGTCCTGATCCTCCTTCTTTCCCCACGCGGTGCCGTAGATCCGCTGCAGCATCTCGTTCTTCGAGTCGCCGCGCCAGTAGGCGCCCGCCACCTTCATCAGCTTGAACACCTTCAACTTGCCGGTGGACGGCACGTGCGGGCCGCGGCACAGGTCGATGAAGTTGCCCTCGCGGTAGAGCGAGATCGGTTCGTTCGACGGGATCGACGCAATGATCTCCGCCTTGTAATGCTCGCCCATGCCTTCGAAGAACTTGACCGCATCGTCGCGCGGCATCTCCGTGCGGACGACCGGTTCGTCCTTCTTCGCGAGCTCCGCCATCCGCTGCTCGATCGCGGCGAGATTCTCCGGCGTGAAGGGGCGCTTGTACGAGAAGTCGTAGAAGAAGCCATCCTCGATCACCGGGCCGATCGTCACCTGCGCGTCGGGGAAGAGCTCCTTCACCGCGTAGGCGAGCAGATGCGCCGTCGAATGGCGGATCACATCAAGGCCATCGGCGTCCTTGTCGGTGACGATGGCGAGCTTCGCGTCATGCGCGATCACATGCGACGTGTCGACGACCTTGCCATCCACGCGGCCGGCAAGTGCAGCCTTGGCGAGGCCGGGGCCGATGGATAGTGCGACATCGCGGACCGAGACGGGGTGGTCGTATTGACGGACAGCGCCGTCGGGCAGCGTGATGGAAACCATGGGCAAGCTCCAGAAAACAAAAAAGTGCGGTCGCAATGCCGCACTTCGTGGTCAGACAGGTCAATGGCAGACGTGCGGATGCGGTCCTTGGGTTACAGGGTCTCCGTGCACGTCAGCGGTGTCATAACCATGGTCGTCTGATCCTGCGGGGATACATGATCGAACGTGGCGTCGGGGCGCGGTCAACCTGCGCCTGCCACAAAGGTCGATTGTACAACGCGCCAACCCCCCGCGGTAGCCCCCGCCATTGGGGACTGCGCCAGTGCATTCACAACGTCTGGAAGATCGGAACGCCCGTTTGCCCAAGCGTGCGCACGGTTTCCGCCAGTTGGCTGCGTGAGCTTGGATGGACGACCACCGACCAGCGTCCGTTGGTCACGGCTTCGCGTACCGGTGCGACCACGGCATCGTGGTCCGGCCGGATGGTGATGAGGCCGCCGGCCATCAAGCCGAACATCAATCCGCACATCACCATGGCGACCAGGCTCATGACCGGCGTCGTCACGATCGCCGTGACACCGGCCGCCCACAAGGCGACAAAGCCCAGCGCCGCGAGTGACATCCCGACGATGCTGCAGGTGACGTGCGCGCGAACTGCCGTGCGCCAGATCCCCACACCTTCCGGTTCCAGCCTGCGACCCCATTCGGGATCGAACGGGCGCACCATTTGCACCTGCCGTCCCTCGATATCCGGCAGGTCCGTCACCTGCCGCGCGGCGGATTGCGCTGCCGCTTCACTCTCGTACACCGCCGCTACCTTGCTCAGCGATCGCTCGCCGAAAAAGAGCCTCGATAGATCCATTGCTTCCTCCCGTGACCATCGGAGGGACCGGCAGAAATTGCCGGTGCGCCGGCCGCGTTGCGCCCGGCCCGTGCCCGATGTCCCAAGCCTCCATTGAAGGCCCGTGCCGGGACGTGCAGCCATCGGTCAACGGCGTGGAATGGCGTAGGACAATGACGTGACTTTCATCGCGGGCTCGAACGGGATCGCCTCAGCGTCTGGCGCCGGTCGATGTCACCCCTGCTGCACGCCGCTGGTGGACCGCGCATGTCGCGCAAAGGTCGGCGCCCCGACGTAGCGCAACACCAGCTCGGTGACCAGCGCCTTGTTGCGCTTAATCTGCCTCGGTGCATCGAAATCACGCTCGAAGATGTGGCCGAACGTGTGGCGGTTGGCGATCTGGAACCACCCCAGTGCGGCAATCGTCATGTGCACCTCCACCGGGTCGAGGCCGGCGCGGAACGACCCGCCCCGCGCGCCCCGCTTGAGCACATCGTCGATGACATCGATGATCGACAGATTCAGCCGGTGGACCCGGTTCACCTTGCGGATGTGGCGTCCGCCGGACTGGTTCTCGGCGATCACCAGCGCCACGAACTCCGGGTGGTCCTGGTAATAGTCGACGGTGAAGTCGATCAGCCGCCGCATCGCATCAACCGGCTCCGCGTGCGCGAGGTCGAGCGTCTTTTCCGCTTCCCGGA
>JANNNM010000005.1:0-3368 GCA_031398535.1 Betaproteobacteria bacterium
CCTCGCCGGGATGCTCGTCGCGGATGAAGCGCAGCAGCTGCGCCCGCGCGTCGACCTTGTCGGTGATCGGGTAGCGGATGTTGGGCCGGTCGAAGCTGGCCACGAACACGCGCGCGGACCCGAGCGACAGGCGCTCGATGATTTCGGCGCGCGTCTGCGGGTCGGCGGTGGCCGTGAGCGCGATGCGCGGAATAGCGGGAAAGCGCTGGTGCAGGACCGAGAGACCGAGGTAGTCGGGGCGGAAATCGTGACCCCACTGCGACACGCAGTGGGCTTCGTCGATGGCAAAGAGCGCCACCTGCGAACGCTCGAGCAACTCGAGGCAGCGCGATGTGTTGATGCGCTCGGGCGCGACGTACAGCAGGTCAAGCTCGCCGCGTACGAGCGCGTTTTCCACGGCGCGCGCGCCTGCGGCATCCAGCGTGGAATTGAGGAAGGCCGCGCGCACGCCGACTTGCTTCAGTGCCACGACCTGGTCCTGCATCAGCGCGATCAGCGGCGAGACCACCACGCCGGTGCCCGGCCGCACCAGCGAAGGAATCTGGTAGCACAGCGACTTGCCGCCGCCGGTGGGCATCAGCGTCAGCGCATCGCCGCCGGCGATGAGGTGATCGATGATCTCCGCTTGCGGGCCCCGGAACGCGGGGTAGCCGAACGTGGTGCGCAGGACCGCCAGCGCGGCTTCGTGGCCTGCAGACAACTAGTTGGCCTTGAACCGGACGCGCATCACCTTCTTGTCGTACTCGGCTTCGGTCAGCATCGTGATCTCGGTGCCGTTGGCCGTGAACACGCGGCCGCCGCTGCTGCGGCACATGTTGCGCTCGTACTGGCACGGGCCCATTTCCGGATGGCGGCGGCAGAGGTCAGCCACCTTGGGCACGAACTGGATGGTGGTCTGCTCGCGCGTGCCGGCGCGATCGACCACGCAGACGTACTGGAAGCCGGTGGGTACGACGATGGGCGCCATGGCCAGTGCCGGGCCGGACGGGGCGCCGGGGACGGGCGCGGCGGTTGGGGGCGTAGGTGTGTCGGGCAGCGGCAGGCGCACGACCGGGGCCGTTGACACCTCGGCCTTGGGCGTGATGGGCACGGTGTCCGGCGGCGCGGCGCAGCCCGCGGCCATCAGGCAGGAGATGAGGAACAGGGCGGGTGCGCGCATGGTGGGGGTGATGGTCGGGCGCAGGAGCCGACATCATCCCATGGCGCCGCCATTCCTTCGATCAGCCATTCGGACACGTTGCGTCGGAATGTGGATGACGACAATCAAGGGAACCTTGTGCGTTGGAGTTGTACAAAACAACAAGCGGGACAATAATGACAATGTCATAGCCATCCCGTTTCACCGCCGCATACTCCAACAACAGTCATTGCGACCGGCCGCGACCCTGCGGTCCCGATCCAACCCCCTGCCAGAGGATCCGCCATGCTCAACTTCAATCGACGCGACGCTCTCCCCGACCCCAAGGACCCGAACAAGGGTGCGCTGCGGCCTGCCATCTACGACCCCCCCGGCACCGAGGCCCGGCTTCGCGCCGATGCCGCAGCGAAAGCCGCCCCGGCGGAATCGACCGTCCCCGTACTCACCGAACGTGCTGCCGCAACGCCTGCCGCTGCGCCTGCCCGCGAACCTGTGGCCGTCGCCGGCAGCAAGCTCTTCGTCGGGCCCGGCATCAAGCTTGAAGGCGTGGCCGTCAACGATTGCGACCTGCTGGTCATCGAAGGCCATGTGGAGGCGACGATCCACAGCAAGGCGATGGAAATCGCCGCGCCCGGTACGCTGTCGGGCACGGCGTGGATCGACGTGGCCGACATCCACGGCGAGTTCACCGGCGAGCTCACGGCCAGCACGCGCCTCACGATCCACGGCACCGGCCGGGTGTCGGGCGTGGTGCGCTATGGCTCGCTGATCGTGGCCGAGGGTGCGGTGCTGGCCGGCGACGTCCAGCGCATCGATCCGGCAGCGGCGTCCACCGGTGACGCCTCCGCGCGTGCCACCCCCGCGGCGCCCGCGGCACGGCCCACGCTCGGGCCCTCGGGCGAGCGCTCGGCCCACTGAGGTCGCGGGCACGGTGGAACCTCGCCGTGCCCGTCCCGCCCGCCGGGGGTCCGGGCATCGCATGGCATAATCCACGGCTCCCCTCGAACACTTTCGTCCCCGCCCATGCGCCGCAATTGGTTCCTGCTTGTCCCGTTCATGCTTGCCCTTGTCGTGGGCGCCTGCAAAGTTAACAGCATCAACTACTTCCCGCCGCACCCGGCGCAGGTGCGCGTGATCAACCTGCTGCCCGGCTTTCCCAGTATTGACGTGGCCGTCGGCTCCAACAAGGTATGGACCGGCGTCGCCTTCCAGTCGTGGACGGGCTACCAGTCGCTCGAGAACGTCACGCAGCAGTTCACCGTCACCGTCACCGGGACGACCAACCAGTTGTCGCAGGCATCCTACGTGCTGGCCGGCGAGCAACCTTACACATTGACAATCTCCGGCACGCCAAGCCAGCCGGTGCTGAACCTGCTGCAGGAAGTGGCCGACCCTCCCAGCAACGGCAGCGTGCTGATCAGTGCTTTCAACGCAGCCTCCAATGCCGCGGCGCTCGACCTCTATGTCGTCACGCCGGGCACCGACATCGGCAACATTGCCCCCAACTATTTCGGCCTGGGCTACAACGGCCTGACCTACAACTTCTCGTTCTCCCCCGGCACCTACCAGATCATCGCCACGACCAGCCCGACCAAGACCGTGGTGTACGACTCGGGGCCGGTCACCGTCTCGGCCAAAACCGGGCTCTTCTTCGTCCCGTATTCGGCGGGCAGCAGCCTGCTGGTGAACGCCGCGATGCTGCAAAGCAAGGGCCCGGCCAACCTGCAAAACAGCAAGCTGGCGCAGGTCAAGATGCTGCAGGCCGCGCCGCAGACCGGGGGCGTGGATCTGCTGCAGAACACCGTGCCGATCATCACCAACGAAACCTACAGCGGCTTCGGCGGGTACGTGAAGGTGCCGGCCGGGCCGACGCAGGTGATGAGCTTCGTCGACACCGGCACCACGACGCCCACGCTCGCATCCGTCACGGCTACGTTGGCACCGGGGACCGACCAGACCGTGTTCCTCACCGGCTTTCCCTCCGCGTTGCAGGCCGTGTACCTCGCCGACCTCAACGTGGTGGCACCGCCGAATGGCGTGCTGGTGCGCTTCGTCAATGCGTCGCCCAATGCCGGGCCGGTGAACATCGACGGCGCCACGCCGACGCTGGTCACGGGTCTCGCCTCGCCCACGGCATCGGGCTACATCAACATGACGCAGGGCGCGGTCACGTTCACGTTCACGGATGCGACGACCGGCGCCACGCTGGTCACGCTGCCCAACGTTGCAT
>JANNNM010000020.1:0-1468 GCA_031398535.1 Betaproteobacteria bacterium
GACCTGGTTCGGCAGCACGACGATGGTGTTGCCTGCCACGCCTTGCGAGACGGGCAACACCGCGGTGTCGTTGGAGAACACCGAGAACGGCCCCTGGCCGCTGGTGATCGTCACCGTGGTCGGAACGCCCGAGTACGCCACGAGGTTGGACGGCTGTACCGTCAGGATCGGCACCACCGGTGGCGGCACGTAGGGATTGTTGGGGGAACCGCTACCGCCGCCGCATCCGGCAAGGGTCAGGATCCCGGCAAGCCCGAGGAGGGCGAGAGTCGGGCGCAGCCAAGCGGTGAGGCGCGGTTCTACCATGATTGATTCCTGATGATGTTGTCCTAAAATGTTGCGGCTTCGCGACTGAATTGAATGCTGCAACAAGCATCTAGCCAATATTGTTCAGATTAAAGCCCAAGTAGAGGCACGGCGCAAGTCCGCGCTGCCGGAAACCACTGCCGGTCAGCGGATGCTGTTGCGTCCGTAAGCATGGAAGCGAACGCGGCGCCGCGTTGCGCGCGCCGTCCCCGGACACGATTGCCGCAACGCAACATCGCGAGTAGTATGGATCGGTTTCGGTCCGGTTCCCGTATTCGGGCGCCGGCGGAGCACTTTTCGGTCGCGCCAGGCGATCAACCCCCGGATTCAAGGACTCGAGGACGATGGACGCGCAGGATTCTTCGCATTGGCCCCCAGCGGCGCAGGGGATGTACGACCCGCGCAACGAGCATGATGCCTGTGGACTCGGGTTCATCGCCCACATCAAGGGCCGCAAAGACCATTCCGTGGTCCGTCGCGGTCTCCAGATCCTCGAAAACCTGACGCACCGGGGAGCAACCGGCGCCGACCCGTTGCAGGGCGACGGTGCCGGGATCCTGATCCAGCTGCCGGACGCCTTCCTGCGCCGTGCCTGCGGCAAGCTCGGCATCACGCTGCCGGCCATCGGCCACTACGGCGTCGGCATGGTGTTCCTGCCGCGCGAACCGGCATCCCGGATGGCCTGCGAGCAGGAAATCGAGCGTGCGATCGCGGCGGAAGGCCAGCTGCTGCTGGGCTGGCGCGACGTGCCTACCGACAACAGCGGACTCTCCGAACGCACGAAGGAAGTGGAGCCCGTGATCCGGCAGGTGTTCATTGCGCGCGGTCCGGAAACGGCCGACCAGGATGCCTTCGAGCGCAAGCTCTACGTGCTGCGCAAGCGTGCCGGGCACGCGGTGCAGTCGCTGCATCTGCGCCATGGCAAGGAATACTACGTCGTGTCGATGTCGACGCGCACGATCATCTACAAGGGCATGCTGCTGGCCGAGCAGGTGGGCCAGTATTACGTCGACCTGTCCGACCCGACGATGGTGTCGGCACTGGCGATGGTGCACCAGCGCTTCTCCACCCATCCGGGTGGCGCGTTCCAGAGCGAGGCGGACCGCACCCATTCGATGGTCGCGCGCGAAGCCAACTCGCGATCATCGTGCCGAACTTTGCC
>JANNNM010000037.1:0-1676 GCA_031398535.1 Betaproteobacteria bacterium
GGTGCCTGCCAAGCCAGGACGATGCGACGGTGCTGTTTCCCGGCGCAGCGCCGGAAGCCGTCGTCAATGCCTGCCATCGCGCCGGCGCGCGCGGCGTGGTGTTGAAGCGCGGCAGCGCCGGTTGCGTGATCTCCGACGGGCGCCGCATCGAGACGCTCGCTGCGTGTCGCGTCTCGCCGGTTGATGCCACCGGTGCCGGGGATTGCTTCGATGGCGCGTTTGCCGCCCGCCTGATGGCCGGCGACGACCCGTTCACGGCCGCGCGCTTCGCCAATGGCGCGGCGGCGTTGGCCACGACCGGCTTCGGCGCCGTCGCGCCATTGCCGCGGCCCCAGGATGTGCTGAAGCTGCTGAAGCAGATGGAGATCGCATGAGCGACGCCACCTTCCATCCCGATCTCTACACCGGCAAGGTCGTGCTGGTGGTGGGGGGCACTACCGGCATTGGCGCCGGCATCGCCGCGGCCTTTGCCGACCTGGGTGCGGTCGTCACGGTGACCGGTGCCACCGCAGCCGAGTGCGCGGCGGCGCGCAGTGCGGACAACTTCCGCGGCCGCGATGCGATTGCGGTGGACGTGCGCGACGATGCCGCCGTCGCGCAACTGATCGACGATCTGCCGCGCCTCGACGTGCTGGTGAATTGCGCCGGTATCATCAAGCGCGGTGCCGAGCACGATGTGAAGGTCTACGAAGAGGTGCTGGCCATCAACCTCACCGGCACGATGCGCACCTGCACGCTGGCGCGCGACAGGTTGAAACGTGCCGGCGGGTCCATCGTCAACACGGCCTCGGTGCTGTCATTCTTCGGCGGTGGCCTCGTGCCCGGCTATGCATCCAGCAAGGGCGGCGTGGCGCAACTGACGAAGTCGCTGGCCATTGCCTATGCGCCCGACAACATCCGCGTGAACGCGATTGCGCCGGGGTGGGTGGCCACACCTCTCACGCAGGCATTGCAGGCCGATGCGGTGCGCAGCGCCGCCATCCTGGGCCGCACGCCGCTGGCGCGCTGGGCGCAGCCCGACGACATTGCCGGTGCTGCCGTATTCCTGTGTTCGCCCGCCGCGAGGTTCATCACGGGCATCGTGATGCCCGTCGATGGCGGCTACATGATCACCTAGGAGGATTCCCCATGCCCATCGGCACCGCGGTTCGATACCTGAAGAAGGGCGAATGGGAAAAGGCCCACGCGATCGTGCAGGCCGACGAAACGGTGCTGGGGTGCTGGGCGCACGGCATCGTGCACATCGTCGAGGGCGACATCGGCAACGCGCGCTACTGGTATCGCCGCGCGCATCGCCAGTTTCCGAAGGACATCAATCCGGGCGCCGAGATCACCGCGCTGGCGCACGCCATCAAGGACTCCACGCAATGAATGCACCGCTGATCCTTCCCATGACCGGGATCGTCCCCGAGATCGCCGTCGGCGCCATTCCCGACGACGAGCGCGTGTGGGTGCCGCAGGCGCCGGACGTCTGGTTCCGGCCACTGCTGCTCAATACGGTGTCCGGGGGCTGGTGCAACCTGCTGCGCGTGCGCCGCAGCGGCGTGCTGTCGCGGCACCGGCATCCGATGGTCGTCGTCGGCTACGTGATCAAGGGCCGCTGGCGTTACCTGGAACACGACTGGATCGCCGAGGAAGGCAGCTTCGTCTACGAGCCGCCGGGCGAGATCCACACG
>JANNNM010000048.1:0-1038 GCA_031398535.1 Betaproteobacteria bacterium
TGCCGTGCTTGTCGAGCACGCCGGCGGTGTTGGTCATCAGCACGAGCTTCTCGGCCTTCAGCGTCTCCGCGAGCTTGCCGGCGACGAGGTCGGCGTTGAGGTTGTAGGCCTCGCCCGACTCGCCCACGCCGATGGGCGCGACGACGGGGATGAAGTCGCGCGAGTCGAGCAGCTGGATCAGCTCCGGGTCGATGCGCTCGATCTCGCCGACGTAGCCGATGTCGACGTCCTCGCCGCTCGAGGGCTCGCGCAGCGTCATCCGCTGCGCGCGGATGAACGCGCCGTCCTGCCCGGTCAGCCCGACCGCCTTGCCGCCGTGCTGGTTGATCAGGCCGACGATCTCCTGGTTGAGCTCGCCCAGGACCATCTCGACCACGTTCATCACGCGCTCGTCGGTGACGCGCATGCCCTGGCGGAACTCGCTCTGGATGTTCATCTTCTTCAGCAGGTCGCCGATCTGCGGACCGCCGCCATGCACGATCACCGGGTTCATGCCGACGAGCTTCAGCATCACCACGTCGCGCGCGAAGCCCGCCTTCAACGCAGGTTCAGTCATGGCATTGCCGCCGTACTTGATGATGATCGTCTTGTCGTGGAAGCGGCGGATGTAAGGCAGCGCCTCGGCGAGGATCTGCGCCTTGAGCGCGGTGTTGACGACGTCGGCGGACATGGGCGGGGAGCGGGAAGAAAGGAGAGGCGACCGAACGCGCGGATTGTACTCCCTGCCGGAAGACGCTTACGGAAGTCGCTTTCGGTGCAAGTAAGCACGCACGCATCAGTACGGTGCGCCTGCGCGCATGCTGCCGGATTTTGGTATTGTGCATTGCCATGGCGAGCCCCCTGCCGGACCCCGTTCCCCTGCACCAGATTCGCCGCGCGCTGGTCACCAAGCTGCGCCACCACGGCGACGTGCTGCTGGCATCGCCGGTGTTCACCACGCTTGCCCGCGCCGTGCCCGGCATCGCCATCGACGCGCTGGTGTATGCCGACACCGCGCCTATGCTGGCCGGCCACCCTGCCATCGCGCAACTCCACACC
>JANNNM010000053.1:0-7537 GCA_031398535.1 Betaproteobacteria bacterium
ACTGGCCGACGATTCCGGCGTATGTGTTGCAGCGCTGGGGGGGGGCCCTGGCGTGCTCTCCGCGCGTTACGCCGGCGAGCAGCGTTCCGATGCCGACAACAACCTGAAGCTGGTGCGCGAACTTGAAGGCGTCGCGGATCGCCGCGCGCATTATTATTGCGTGCTGGTGCTGGTCCGGCATGCGGCGGATCCGGAACCCTTGATTGCCGAGGGCACCTGGCCGGGCATCATCATCGACGATCCGCGCGGCGATGGCGGCTTCGGCTACGACCCGCATTTCCTCGATGTCGATTCCGGCCTGACGGGCGCGGAGCTGCCGCTCGAGATCAAGAATTCGCGCTCGCATCGCGGTCACGCCATTCGCGCGCTGGTGGGCAAGCTCAACCTGGCGCAGGCATTATGAATCTGCCTGCCGCTTCGGTGGTGCCTGGGCCGACGGCGCAACCGCGCTTCGAAGTGTTGCCGCCGCTGGCGCTGTACGTGCACATCCCGTGGTGCATCCGCAAATGTCCGTACTGCGACTTCAATTCGCACGAGGCGCCGCAGGCGTTGCCCGAGGACCTGTACGTCGATGCGCTGCTGGCCGATCTCGAATTTGCGCTGCCGCAGATATGGGGCCGCAAGGTGGTGTCGATCTTCATCGGCGGCGGCACGCCCAGTCTTTTCGCGGCAGCGTCCATCGACCGCCTGCTGGCCGGCATCCGCGCGCGGGTGCCGATGTTGCCGGACGCCGAAGTCACGCTCGAAGCCAACCCCGGCACCTTCGAGCGGCAGAAGTTCGCGGACTTCTATGCCGCGGGCGTCAACCGCCTTTCGCTTGGCATCCAGAGTTTCGACCCGCTGCAGCTGAAGGCGCTGGGCCGCGTGCACGATGCGGAGGAGGCGCGCCGTGCTGCCGAGGCCGCGCTGATGATCTTTGGCAACGTCAACTTCGACCTGATGTATGCGTTGCCGAACCAGACGGTGGCCGGGGCGGAAGCCGATCTGGCGGCCGCACTGGCATTCGCGCCGCCGCATCTCTCGTTCTATCACCTGACGCTGGAACCGAACACGCTCTTCCACCGCTATCCGCCGCCGCTGCCGGACGACGATACGGCCGCCGACATCGCGGACGCGGTCGAGGCCACGCTGGCGCGCGCCGGCTACGCGCACTACGAAACGTCGGCGCACGCCAAGCCGCGGCACCAGTGCAGCCACAATGCCAACTACTGGCGCTTCGGCGATTACCTCGGCATCGGTGCCGGCGCGCATTCGAAGCTGTCGATGCCTGATCGCATCGTCCGGCAGCTGCGCTACAAGCAGCCGCGACAATATCTCGCGCAGGCGGGCGATGGCGCGCCGGTGCAGGAATCCGTTGACGTTGCGCGCGCCGATGTGGGGTTCGAGTTCATGTTGAATGCACTGCGGCTGGTGGAGGGCGTGCCTGCTGCGTTGTTCGCGGAGCGCTCCGGCTATCCGCTGGCGCTGATCGCGGCACCGCTGGCCGAGGGCGTGCGGCGCGGACTGCTCGAACCCGACCCTGCGACACTGAAGGCCACGCCGCTGGGGCAGCGGTTTCTCAACGATCTGCAGGAGTTGTTCCTGGCGTCGACACCGCGTGCGGCCACATCGGTACCGTTGGTGCGCATGGAAGCCACGGGAATCGAGCGATGAGTCCCCACGAGCGCGCAGGGCCGCCCCAAGCGCGAGTACCGGAGCGCGAAGCGCGCAGGTCAACCTTTGAGCCGTGGCGCTGGTCGATGACGGAAGCGGTCGCGGCGATTGCCGCCGGTTCGATCACGCCGTCGCTGCTGGCGGAATCGCAGCTTGCGCGCATTGCAGCGACCGACGCGGCGATTGACGCTTGGGCCACACTCGATCCGGATTCCGTACGCGCGCAGGCCGCGCGCGTCCCGGCCGCCGGCGCGCCACTTGGCGGCATCGGCGTGGGCGTGAAGGACATCATCGACACGGCGGAGCTGCCCACGGAGATCGGCTCGCCGATCTTTGCGTCGCGTCAGCCCGCAGCCGACGCGGCGTGCATCGCCCGACTGCGCGCGGCAGGCGGTTTCGTGTTCGGCAAGACGACGTCGACACCCTTCGCCTACATGGACCCGTCGAAGACGCGCAATCCTTGGGACCCGGCGCACACACCGGGCGGCTCGTCCGCCGGTTCGGCGGCAGCCGTGGCGGCCGGGCACGTGGCGGCGGCCATCGGCACGCAGACCAATGGCTCCGTCATCCGGCCCGCGGCGTACTGCGGCGTCGTCGGGTTCAAGCCCACGCTCGATGTCATTCCGTTCACGGGCGCGCATGTGTTCAGTCCCACGCTCGACGTGATTGGCACGTTCACCCGCAACGTGGCCGATGCCGCGCGCCTGGCCAGCGTGCTGGCCGATCCCGGCCGCATCGCGCCCGTCACCTCCACGTTGCCGCGCACGCCGCGTTTCCTCTACATCGGTGATTTCCCCTGGACGCAGCTCGACTGCGATGCCGACGCGGTCGTCGAGTCGGCCGTCACGCAATTGCGCACGCGCACCGACGTCGTGCCGCGCGATGTGCCGCCGCTGTGGCGCGAGGCGAACAAGGTGCACCGTACGATCATGCTGTTCGAGGGGGCGCGGGCGCTGCGCTCGCTGCAGGGGCGTGAGCGCGATCGGATGACGGTCGCACTCAATGCGGCGCTGGACGAAGGCGCGACCATCAGCGAGTCCAGCTACCGCGATGCAATGGCCGCGCGCGAAAGCGCGATTGCATTCTTCACCGACTGGGCCAGCGGCTTCGACGCGATCCTGGCGCCCTCCGCGCCGGGTCCCGCGCCGTGGAGCCTGGCCACGACCGGCGACCCGTCATGCTGCACGTTGTGGTCGCTGCTCGGCTTTCCCGCGCTCAATCTTCCCGTCGGCTTCGCGGAACGCATGCCGATGGGCCTGCAGCTGGCCGCGCCACGCGGCGCCGATGACCGGCTGCTGGCCGTTGCCGCCTGGTGCGAAGCGCGATTGCCTTACCGCGGATTGGTCTGACGATGAAGCGCGCGAAGCAGCATCCGCCGCCGCTGCCCAAGGTACGCAACGCCGTCGCGCGGTCGCCCCTGCTGGGCAAGGGCGGCCCGCACGGCAAGACGGTGGCGGCCAAGCGGCGCCAGGCCAACATCGACATGAAGAGGTTGCAACGTGACCCGCATGCCGAAGAATGACCCGACGACGTTGTGCCGCGGCGACCTCGAGTCAGGCCGCATGCGCGAACTCTACGTCGCAGCAGTTGGCGCCACCGGGCATGCGCTCAACGATGAACAACTCTCCGATTCGCTGACGACGACGGTGGCGCTGCGCCCCAAGGGGGCGGGCTGGTGGGTGTTTGCGTATGGCTCGCTGCTGTGGAACCCTTTGTTCCCGTTCGTCGAGGCGCGGCCTGGCATCGTGCGCGGCGTGCATCGGCGCTTCTGCCTCCATTCGATGGCATCGCGCGGCACGCCCGGCGCGCCGGGGCTGGTACTGGGACTCGATCGTGGTGGCGCGTGCACCGGTGTCGCATATCGATTGCCAGCACCTGTCGCGCTCGACGAGCTGCATTTGTTGTGGCGGCGCGAGATGGTGGTGGGCTCGTACCGGCCGCGGTGGGTCAAGGTGCAGTCCGGTGATCGCAGCCTCGTGGCGCTGACGTTCACCGTCAGGCACGCGCATCCGCATTACGCGGGCAAGCTCACGCTCGATGCGGAAGCCCAGGTGCTGGCCACCGCGCACGGCGCATTCGGCTCGTCCTTCGATTATTTCGAGCGCACGCGCGTGGCGCTGGTGACGCACGGCATCGTCGATCCTTACCTCGAAGCGCTGGCGGCGAAGGTGATGGCGATCCGGAACGCGGATACCTCCGAAATCGGTGGCCCGCCAACATGATCCGCCCGTTCAACGGACTGCGCGATCAGATCGCGATGTTGCGACCGCCATCGACGTTGAGCGTCTGGCCCGTGACATAGCTGGCCTCGACCAGCAGGTAATGCACGGCACCGGCGATGTCCTCGGGTGTGCCTTCGCGCTTCAACGGCGTATGCGAGATGATCCGCTGCCGCGACAGCTCGTCGAAGGATTCGTCATCGGGCCACAGCACCGGGCCGGGGGCCACGGCATTCACACGCACTTCAGGCGCCAGTTCGCGCGCCAGCGAACGCGTGAGGCCGATCAGGCCGGCCTTGGCGATCGAATAGACCACGTAGCTTTTCAACGGGCGATCGGCGTGGATGTCGGCGATGTTGACGATGGCGCCGCCTGCCTTGCGCAACCAGGGCGCAGCGGACTGCGCCAGGAACAGCGGTGCCTGCAGGTTGGTGCCGATCAGGTCGTTCCAGCTGTCGATGCCGATCTCGCCCACGGGCGTGGGAAAGAACGACGACGCATTGTTGATCAGGCAATCGAGTCGCCCGAAGGTCTGCACGGTCTGGTCGACCAGCGACGGCAGCTTTCCGGTGTCGAGCAGGTCGGCCTGGATCAGGGCCACGGAATTGGCGCGCGAATGATTCAACTCCGCCTGCAGCAACCGGGCTTCGCCACCGGAGGCGCGATAATGGAGCATCAGGTTGGCGCCGCTGGCATGCAACCGGCGGCAGATGGCGGCGCCCACGCGCTTGGCCCCGCCTGTGATCAAGACGACTTTTCCCTGCACGCGGCGCTCCGGCGCTAGACTTCCGGCACACTAGCACATCGATCCGGCGGCAGCGACCGCACGCCGCCCTTCCTCGCGCATGTTGACCGCCCTTTCCTCCGCGTTGCCCGACCCCGACGCCGACGCGCGCGCGCACAGTGCCGCGGTGCTGGCCGATGTGCAGGCCGCGATCACCGCCGCGGGCGGCTTCATCCCCTTCGACCGGTACATGCAGCGCGTGCTGTACGCGCCTGGCCTCGGCTATTACGTGGCCGGTGCGCGCAAGTTCGGTGCGGACGGCGACTTCGTCACGGCGCCGGAGATGACGCCGCTGTTCGGCGCGGCGCTGGCGACGCAGGTTGCCGCCATCCTCGCCGCGACGAAGGAACGTCAGATTGTGGAGCTGGGCGCGGGCAGTGGCGCATTGGCCGCGGACCTGCTCAACGCGCTGGCGGACCGCAATGCGTTGCCGTCGGAGTACCTGATCCTCGATGTCAGCCCGGAACTGCGCGAGCGCCAGCGGGCCACGATCCGCGCGCGTGCGCCGGCCCATGCCGCCCGCGTCGCATGGATCGACGCGCCGCCTGCCACCGTCGACGGCGCGATCGTGATGAACGAAGTGCTCGATGCGATCCCGCCGTCCGTCGTGACGCGCCGCGACGGCACCTGGTTCGAACGCGGCGTGACGGCGAGCCCGGCATTGGCGTGGGCGGAGCGGCCGCTGCATGAAGCCACTCTTATGGCGGCGGCCGATGAACGATTCCCGCCAGGACTCGACTTCAGCAGCGAGGTCAACCCGACGGCTGAAGCGCTGATCCGCGACCTCGCGCAGCGCCTGACCGGCGGCGCGATTCTGATCGTCGACTACGGGCACACGCAGCACGACTACTACGCGCCACACCGCGATGGCGGCACGCTGCGCGCGCATTACCGGCATCGGGTGCTGGACGACCCGTTCATCTGGCCGGGACTCGCCGACCTGACGGCGCATGTCGATTTCACCGCGATCGCCGTGGCAGGCTGCGGAGCCGGGATGACGCTGGCGGGTTACGCGGCACAGGCCGCCTTTCTCGTCAATGCGGGCATCCTCGATGCGTTGCAGGCCACTGGCATGCCGACCACGCCCGCGTACCTGCACCAGGCATCCGCGGTGCAGAAGCTGTTGTCACCCACCGAAATGGGAGAGTCCTTCAAGGTGCTGGCGCTGGCGCGCAGCCCGGACATCGCATGGCTGGGCTTCGCCCACGGCGACCGGTCGCACAAGCTTTAGTCGGCGCTGAAGCTACGGCGCGAACACGCGCGTGATTTCCTCACGCAACGACTGCCCGACCGCAAGTCCCAGCACCGCCGCGTCCGCATTCACATGCGACACGACGCCGTGGTCCCAGGCATCCTGCGCCTCGCCGATGCGCGCCGAGTCATGACTGAATGCAAGCCCCGGCGTGCCGCGCGCCTCGAGCATGTCCAGCGCCACGATGCCGGCGCGATCCTTGCCCACGCCGGCATCGTTGATGCAGCACAGCGCCAGCGGAAACAGGATGGCGTACTCGCCTGCGCTCCGCCCGCCATGCGAACCGCTGATCACGATGTGGCCGGCGTCGGCCGCCTCCACCCACGTGATGGAGTCGAGCAGCAGCACGCGGAGGCGGCCCAGCACCGCGACGACGGGCTTGGGCATCCCGGCGTTGCCGCCCGTGGCCCCTGTGTTGACCATCCGAAGGAATCGCGCCTACCGATCCATTTTCTCGCGGATGTCCTTCAGCGCGTCGATGAAGGCATTGAGGCCGGACTTGTCGAAGCCCTCGGGGTCGACCTCAAACTCGATAAGCAGCCGCTTCCGGCTGCCCGACACATGCAGCGTCACCTCGCCGCAGCGGCCCAGAACGATTTTCCTGCTGATGGGATCCTTCATGCCTCGCCCTTCCTGGCTACGTTGAACCGCAAGTGCCGCTTTATACCCCATGGCGGCAGCGCGCGCTGTCACAATCCGGATTGACCGGTGCCGCCGAACCCCCAATACTCCGGCCGCCGCATGGTGTCGTTTTGCGCATTGACAAGGAGAAAGCATGTCCCTATCCCGCATTGCCCTTGCCGCCGTACTGCTGGTGCCGACGCTGTCTCTGGCCGACACGGTCACGGTCGTCACGTCGTTCCCCAAGGAACTCACCACCGCCTACAAGAAGGCCTACGAGACGAAGTTTCCCGGCGACAAGCTCGAGATCCTGAACAAGAACACCGCAGCCGGTATCGCCTATGTGCGCGAGCAGCCGGTGGGCAACCGTCCCGAAGTGTTCTGGGCCTCCGCGCCTGACGCCTTCGAAGTGCTGGCCAGCGGCAACCTGCTGCAGAAGGTCGACGGCGGCAACCCGGCGATTCCCGACAAGGTGGGTTCGTATCCGATCAACGATCCGCAGGGGTTCTACAAGGGGCAGGCGCTGGCGGGCTACGGGATCATGTGGAACACGCGTTACCTCGCCGCCAACAAGTTGCCCGCGCCGAAGGAATGGGCCGACCTTGCGAAGCCGGCGTACTTCAGCCACGTCGCGATCTCCAGTCCGTCGCGCTCCGGCACCACGCACCTGACGGTGGAGACGATCCTGCAGGGCGAAGGCTGGAACAAGGGCTGGGCGCAGATGCTCGCCATCTCCGGCAACAGCGCGGCAATCACCGAGCGCTCGTTCGGCGTGCCCGATGGCGTGTCCAACGGGCAATATGGCATCGGCCTCGTGATCGATTTCTTCGGCCTGGCCGCGAAGAACTCCGGCATGCCGGTGGAGTTCATCTATCCGTCGGTGACGGCCATCGTGCCGGCCAACATCGCGCTGGTGGCCGGCGCCAAGTCGCCCGATGCGGGCAAGCGCTTCATCCAGGTCGCGTTGTCCGAGGAAGGCCAGATGCTGCTGTTGCAGAAGGACATCAG
>JANNNM010000067.1:0-2278 GCA_031398535.1 Betaproteobacteria bacterium
GGTGTGGACGTTCCTGTCCGATCCGGCCAGCGCCAACACGGCCCGTGCGCGCGCGTTGCTGCCGCACCTGAAGACGCTGTTCGCGGTCTACGAGGCCTTCGCCGCTGCCCGCGCCAAGCGCGGCGCCATCGACTTCGAGACGGTGGAGCTGGCACTGGAATTCGACGAGCACGGCAAGATCACGCGCATCGTGCCGGCGCCGCGCAACACCGCGCACAAGCTGATCGAGGAATGCATGCTGGCGGCCAACGTCTGCACGGCCGACTACCTGACGAAGAACAAGCATGCGGCGCTCTATCGTGTGCACGATCGGCCGCCACCGGACAAGCTGACGGCACTGCGCGAGTTCCTCGCCACGTCGGCATTGCAGCTGGGCGGCGGCGAGATGCCCACCGCGCAGGACTACGCAAAGCTGCTGACCAAGATCAAGGGCCGCGTCGACTTCGACCTGCTGCAGCAGGTGCTGCTGCGTTCACTGGCACAGGCGCAGTACCGTCCCGACAATGAGGGCCACTTCGGCCTGGCCTACGAGGCGTACACGCACTTCACGTCACCCATCCGCCGCTATCCGGACTTGGCGGTGCACCGCGCGATCAAGGCCGTGCTCGCGAAGTCCACGTATTCCCCGGGCGGCATCACCTGGCCGCAACTCGGCGTGCACACGTCGATGACCGAGCGCCGCGCCGACGAGGCCGCGCGCGAAGTCACCAACTGGCTGAAGTGCCACTATATGCAGGACAAGATCGGCGAGACCTTCGACGGCACGATCAGCGGCGTCACCAGCTTCGGGCTTTTCGTGACGCTCGACGGCCTCAACATCGACGGCCTGGTGCACATCACCGAGCTTGGTCGCGACTACTTCCACTTCGATGCGGGCCGGCATGCACTGGTCGGCGAGCACAATGGCAAGACGTTCCAGCTGGCCGACCGCATCCGCGTCACGGTCGCGCGGGTGGACATGGAACAGACGAAGATCGACTTCTCGCTCGCCACTGAAGCGGCACCTGCAGTGGCCGCCGAGCCCGCCGCGGCAAGCACCGGCGGCGGCCCGAAGCGGCCGGTCTTCGCGGAACCGCTGTCGCGCGAAAACCTGCCGCCGCAGGCGAAAGGCAAACCCCGCCGGTAGCCGGCTATTTCGGCTGCGGCACGATGCGCAAGTAAGGCTTCGGCGACTTCCAGCCGTCCGGGTACTTCGCCTTCGCTTCGTCGTTGGTGACCGACCCGGCAATGATCACGTCCTCGCCGGCCTTCCACTGTGCCGGTGTGGCTACCTTGTGCTTCGCCGTAAGCTGCAGCGAGTCGATGACGCGCAGCACTTCGTCGAAATTGCGGCCGGTGGTCATCGGGTAGGTGAGGATCAGCTTGATCTTCTTGTCGGGGCCGACGACGAACACCGCGCGAATCGTCGCATTGTCCGCGGCGGTGCGGGGTGCCGCGCCGCTGGCATTCGGGTGAATCATGTCGTAGAGCTTCGCTACCGTCAGGTCGGGGTCGCCGATCAGCGGATAGTTGACGGCATGCCCCTGCGTTTCCTCGATATCCTTCACCCAGCGGTTATGGTCCTCGACCGGGTCGATCGACAGGCCGATCACTTTGGTATTCCGCATGTCGAACTCGGGCTTCAGCTTGGCAAGGTAGCCAAGTTCGGTCGTGCATACCGGCGTGAAGTCCTTCGGATGCGAGAACAGGACCGCCCATTGGTCGCCGATCCAGTTGTGGAAGCGGATCGTTCCTTCCGTCGTTTGCGCGGTGAAATCAGGTGCTTCGTCGCCGATGCGAAGTGGCATGGGGTCTCTCCTTGAGGGGCCGCAGGATGCGGGGCCAGCCCTCTATAATGGTGGCCGAGGACGGTCACGCCAAGTCCCGCGTGGTCCTAACGTTATTCCAGCCCGTCACATGCATTCACTTTCCAACGCCATCGGCATGGCGGCATCCATCGCCGGCGCCGCCCCTTCCAGGCCCCCGACGTGACACCTCCTGATTGCTGGGTCGTGCAGGCACCGGAGATCGCGCCCGCGACGCTGCACGCGCTGGCGCGCCTTGTCGGCGCGCGCGCCATCGTCCCCTGCGGACTCGGCAACCCCGTCGCCTACCGGTTGCCCGCGTCGGCCCATCAACCGGCGCTGGCGAAGGCTGCGGCCGCAGCGTCATGCGATGCGGGTTTCGTCCCCGCCGCGCGACGACTCGATCGGGTGCGCGTCGTGGCGATGGACATGGATTCCACGCTGATCACGATCGAGTGCATCGACGAGATCGCGGACCTGCAGGGCATCAAGGC
>JANNNM010000073.1:0-1127 GCA_031398535.1 Betaproteobacteria bacterium
CCGGACAAAGGTCCCGGAACCGTCCGCAGCGCTATCTATCGGCAGATTCTTGCGTCTTTCCGGGCCGCCGGCATTGAAATGGCGCCCCCGCGGCGCGACGTGGGGAGGGTACCGCCGCCGGCAGGGGCCGCCTGACCACCGGGCAGCCCGGGCGCACCGTCCCGAGGCTGGATTCGGTGAAAAGGGCCGCACTCGCGTAAAATGGCGGGTTAGGCAGTACAACTGGCATCCTCGCACCCCTGAAAAGGTGCATGAATATCGGAAAATCAATGAGTTACGACTTCCTCTCCTTCGCGTCGCACGGTCTTGTCGACCTGCCGTGGTGGGGGTACATCGTGGTGGCCCTGGCGCTGACGCATGTCACGATCGCCTCGGTCACCATCTTCCTGCATCGCAGCCAGGCGCACCGCGCGCTGGACCTGCACCCGGTCATTTCCCATTTCTTCCGCTTCTGGCTGTGGCTCACCACGGGCATGGTCACGAAGGAATGGGTGGCCATCCATCGCAAGCACCACGCCAAGGTGGAAACCCCGGACGACCCGCAAAGCCCGCAGACGCGCGGCATCGACAAGGTGTTCTGGCAGGGTGCCGAGCTCTACCGCGAGGAGTCGCGGAATCTGGAGACCATGGACAAGTACGGCCACTTCACGCCGGACGACTGGATCGAGCGCAACGTCTACACCCGCTTCTCGTGGCAGGGCGTGGGCCTGATGCTGGCCGTCAACCTGGTGCTGTTCGGACCGATGGGCGCCACGATCTGGGCCGTCCAGATGATGTGGATCCCCGTCACCGCCGCCGGCATCATCAACGGCATCGGCCACTACTGGGGCTATCGCAATTTCGCCAGCGCCGACGCGTCCACCAATATCGTGCCGTGGGGCCTCATCATCGGCGGCGAGGAGCTGCACAACAATCACCACGCCTATGGCACGTCGGCCAAGCTGTCGTCGCAGTGGTACGAATTCGACATCGGCTGGATGTACATCCGCATTCTGGAGACGTGCAAGCTCGCCACGGTGCGCAAGGTGGCGCCGCAGCTCAAGCTCGCCAGCGGCAAGGCCAAGCCCGACCTGGCCACGCTGCAGGCCGTGATCACGCATCGCTATCTCGTGGCCACCAGCTACGCG
>JANNNM010000141.1:0-4591 GCA_031398535.1 Betaproteobacteria bacterium
CCGAAGATCCGCGTCGGCAAGTTCGCCGACGGCAAGGTCGATCTCGTCACCGGGCAGAAGTTCATCCTCGATGCCGAGTGCGAGATGGGCGACATCACGCGCGTGGGCCTCGACTACAAGGAGCTGCCGCAGGATGTCTCCGCCGGCGCCGTGCTGCTGCTGAATGACGGCCTCATCCGCCTCAAGGTCCTGAGCGTGGACGGTCCGCGGATCAACACCGAGGTGGTGGTCGGTGGCAAGCTGTCGAACAACAAGGGCATCAACCGGATGGGCGGCGGCCTGACGGCGCCGGCGCTCACGGCCAAGGACATGGACGACGTGAAGACGGCCGCCATGCTCGAGGCCGACTACCTTGCCGTGTCGTTCCCCAAGAACAAGGAAGACATGTACATGGCGCGGCAGCTGCTCCGCGCCGCCGGGGGCCACGCGCTGCTGATCGCCAAGATCGAGCGCGCCGAAGCCATCACCTATCTCGAGGAGATCATCGAAGCCTCCGACGGCATCATGGTCGCGCGCGGCGATCTCGCCGTGGAAGTGGGCAATGCCTCAGTGCCGGGTCTGCAGAAGCGGATGATCAAGATGGCGCGCGACCGCAACAAGCTGACCATCACCGCCACACAGATGATGGAGTCGATGATCCTGGCACCGGTGCCCACGCGCGCCGAGGTGTCCGACGTCGCCAATGCGGTGCTGGATGGAACGGACGCCGTGATGCTGTCCGCCGAAACGGCCGCCGGCAAGTACCCGGTGGAAACGGTCGATACGATGGCGCAGATCTGCGTCGAGGCCGAGAAATCCGCCACAGTGGAGCTCGACCGCGATTTCCTCAACCGCACGTTCACGCGCGTGGACCAGTCGATCGCGATGGCCACGCTGTTCACCGCGTATCACCTGAAGGTCAAGGCGATCGCATCGCTGACCGATTCCGGCTCCACCGCGTTGTGGATGTCGCGGCACAACTGCGGCTGCCCCATCTTTGCGCTGACGCCTCGTTTGGCCTCGCAGCGCAAGATGGCGCTGTACCGCAACGTGCGTCCGCTCTTCCTCGAGCAGAGCACCGACCGCGATCGCGTGCTGCGCGCAGCTGAAGACCTGCTGGTGGCGAAGGGCGTGGTGAAGGACGGTGACCTGATCGTACTGACCATCGGCGAACCGATGGGTAAATCGGGCGGCACCAACACGATGAAGATCGTCCGCGTCGGCGAGCATCGTTCCTGACGTGACGTAACGCGCCGCACCCGCCATGCCAGACCTCGACGCTCTGCTGCTGGCCCGGATCCAGTTCGGCTTCACGATCACGTTCCACATCATCTTCCCGGCCATCACCATTGGCCTGGCCAGCTACCTGGCGGTGCTGGAGGGCCTGTGGCTGCGCACCAGGGACACGGTCTACCGGGACCTCTACCATTACTGGCTCAAGATCTTCGCGGTCAACTTCGGGATGGGCGTGGTGTCGGGCCTGGTGATGGCCTACCAGTTCGGCACCAACTGGAGCTACTTCTCCGACTTCGCCGGCAGCATCACCGGTCCGCTGCTCGCCTATGAGGTGCTCACGGCGTTCTTCCTCGAGGCCGGCTTCCTGGGCGTGATGCTCTTCGGATGGCATCGCGTCGGGCCGGGCCTGCACTTCTTCGCGACGGTGATGGTGGCACTGGGCACGCTGGTATCGATGACCTGGATCCTCGCCTCCAACAGCTGGATGCAGACGCCGGCCGGCTACGCGATCCTCGACGGGCGCGTGGTGCCCACCGACTGGATCGCCGTCATCTTCAACCCGTCGTTTCCCTACCGGCTTGCCCACATGGGGGTGGCCGCCTTCCTGGCCACCGCGCTGATCGTCGGCGCTGCCGGCGCGTGGCACCTGCTGCGGGGCCGCGACGACAATGCGATCCGCACGATGACGTCGATGGCGATGTGGATGCTGCTGGTGGTGGCGCCGCTGCAGGCGATGATCGGCGATGCGCATGGCCTCAACACGCTGCAGCACCAGCCTGCGAAGATCGCCGCCATCGAGGGCCATTGGGAGAACAAGCCCGGCGAGGCGGTACCGCTGACACTCTTCGGCTGGCCCGACATGAAGCAGGAGAAGACGCTCTATGCCGTGAGCATTCCACACCTGGGCAGCCTCATCCTCACGCATACGTGGGACGGCCAGTTTCCAGGTCTCAAGGATTTCGCGCCGCGCGACCGACCCAATGCCACCATCGTGTTCTGGTCCTTCCGGATCATGGTGGGCCTCGGCATGCTGATGATCGTGCTGGGACTCTGGGCAGCGTGGGCGCGCTGGCGCAAGCGCCTGTACACCCTGCGGCCCTTGCTGTGGATGGCGCTGCTGATGGGACCGGCCGGCCTCGTGGCCATCCTCGCCGGTTGGTACACCACCGAGATCGGGCGCCAGCCATGGATCGTGTACGGAGTGATGCGCACGGCCGACGGTGTTTCTTCGCACGGAGCGGTCCCCCTCCTCATCACCCTGGTGCTGTTCGTGGTGGTGTACTTCGCCGTGTTCGGTGCCGGCGCTTATTACGTCCTGCGCCTGATCGCCGCAGGACCCGCGGACCCCTATGCGAAGACGCCCGTGTCGGGCGGCCCGGGAGAGCCCCGGCAACCGATGCGTCCGATGTCGGCAGCGCCCGATCCCGACGATGCAATCGGCGGCACGGCATGGGCACAACGCGATGGGCATTGACCTTCCGCTCCTGTGGGCCGTGATCATCCTGTTCGGGGTGATGATGTACGTGGTGATGGATGGCTTCGATCTCGGCATCGGCATCCTCTATCCATTCTTCGGTGACAAGGTCGACCGCGACGTGATGATGAACACGGTGGCGCCGGTCTGGGACGGCAACGAGACGTGGCTGGTGCTGGGCGGGGCGGGGCTGCTCGCCGCGTTTCCCCTCGCCTACTCGATCATCCTCAGCGCGTGTTACCTGCCGCTGATGTTCATGCTGATGGGGCTCATCTTCCGCGGGGTTGCCTTCGAGTTCCGCTTCAAGGCCAGCGACGCGCGCCGCCACTGGTGGGACAAGGCCTTCATCGGCGGCTCGCTCATCGCCGCGTTTTTCCAGGGCGCCACGCTGGGAGCCTTCGTTCAGGGCATCTCGGTACGCGGCCGCAGTTTCGATGGTGGCGCGCTCGACTGGCTCACCCCGTTCTCCGCCTTCACCGGGTTGGGCCTCATCGTGGCCTACGCGTTGCTGGGCTGCACGTGGCTCATCTTCAAGACCAGCGGTCCGCTGCAGAAACGGATGAAGGAGATTGCCCGGCCCCTCACGCTGGCGTTGCTGGTGACCATCGGCATCATCAGCCTGTGGACGCCGCTCACGCATACCTACATCGCCGAACGCTGGTTCACCTGGCCCAACCTGCTCTGGTTTGCGCCGGTTCCCATCCTGGTCCTGTGGTGCGTGTGGCTGCTGCTGCGCTCGCTGCGTGGCGAGCCTCACGTAGCGCCTTTCCTGTACACGCTGGCGCTGGTCTTCCTGGGCTACAGCGGACTCGGCATCAGCCTCTGGCCCAACATCGTGCCGCCGTCGATCTCCATCTGGGAAGCGGCATCGCCACCGCAGAGCCAGGGTTTCGCGCTGGTGGGCGCGCTGCTCATCATCCCGCTGATCCTGATGTACACCGCGTGGAGCTACTACGTGTTCCGCGGCAAGGTGGAAGCCACGGACGGCTATCACTGATGCCCGCCTCCACGCCATCCACGGAATCGCGACCGGCCCGCCTCTGGTGGCGCCGGTTCGGCTGGCTGGTCGTGCTGTGGCTGGGCGGTGTCGGCGCCGTGGCACTGGTCGCGCTGCTGTTTCGCGGGGTGATGGGCGCGATCGGGCTCACCCGCTGACGCGCGTTCGCCCGGGCTTCAGCGCGGGGCACGCGGGGCGAGCATCAGGTCAATCGCCACCGGCGCCTCGCGCGTGACGAGAAGCGTGCGGCCGTCGGGCGAGGCGGCGATCGACAGGCCCACCGCCGTCGGCGCAAAAGCGCCGCGCCAGGTCTCGCGGCGCGTGGCGAGATCGAAGCGGATGATCGCGTCCGGCCGCGTGGCGGCGCGATACCAGATCGCATCGGGTGTCAGCAGCCAATCGTGGCGCGCGGAGTCGTCGATCTTCACCGGCACCGGTTCGCACTGCAGCGTCCGCAGTTCGCACAGCGTGAGGCCGCGCAGGTCCGGTTGCATATAGGCGACGCGATCGCCCGCCACCTGGTATTCGCTGACGAGAGGCAGCGACAGGCGCTCCATCGTGCCGTCAGCGCCGCGGCGCAACAGCCGGATCGCATTGCCCGCGGTTTCGCCGACGATCAGCGCGCGGCCGCCATCGGTCTCGCGCACATCGACCACTGCATCGCCCAGCGTGGTCAGCACGTCGACGCGGCCATCCTTCGTGTCATAGCGCACGGCCTGCTGGATGGCGGTGGTGCCTTCGCGGCGGCCCACGCGGGTAGCGTGCACATGGCGGCCGTCGTGCGACCAATGCGGGCGCATCACGATGAAGCTGTCGTCCTGCGACACCTTTCTCGCCTCGCCATCGAGCGGCGCGACGTAGAGTGCCGGCGCACCGTCCCGGTTGGAAATGAAGGCCACCTGCTT
>JANNNM010000204.1:0-5099 GCA_031398535.1 Betaproteobacteria bacterium
GCTGGCCCTGGCGCTGTCGATCCACGACAACGGCCCGGGCGTGCCCGAGGCCATCCGCGAGCGCATCTTCTATCCGCTGGTCTCCGGGCGTGACGGCGGCAGCGGCCTCGGCCTCACGATCGCGCAGACCTTTGTAGCCCAACACAACGGATCGATCGAATGGAGCAGTGTGCCCGGCCACACCGTCTTCACGATCGTGATCCCGCTGGAACTGACACGTGCGTCCCCTTGAGACGCGCGAGAAGGGAATGACCTCCACCATGTACGCCTACGACTACGAACCCCCCCGCGGTGACGGCACCCGCGCTGTCTGGATCGTCGATGACGACCGGTCCATCCGGTGGGTGCTCGAGAAAGCGCTGGCGCGCGAAGGCATCCCGTTCAAGACCTTCGCGACGGCCTATGAAGTGCTGCAGGCCCTGGCGGTCAGCGAGCCGCAGGTGCTCGTCTCCGACATCCGGATGCCGGGCGAAAGCGGACTTGTGCTGCTGAACAAGGTGAAGGAGCGCTTTCCGCAGATCCCCGTGATCATCATGACCGCGTACTCGGATCTCGACAGCGCGGTGGCGGCGTTCCAGGGCGGCGCCTTCGAATATCTGCCCAAGCCCTTCGACGTCGATCACGCGATGGCGCTGATCCGGCGGGCGACCACCGAGACCGCGGTGACGGCCCCGCAGACCGGCGTGGTCAACGATACACCGGAGATCCTGGGCCAGGCACCGGCGATGCAGGAGGTGTTCCGCGCGATCGGCCGCCTGTCGCAATCCAACACCACGGTGATGATCACCGGCGAGTCGGGCACCGGCAAGGAACTGGTGGCGCGCGCGCTGCACCGGCACAGCCCGCGCGCGGCGATGCCCTTCGTCGCGATCAATACCGCGGCCATCCCGAAGGACCTGCTCGAGTCGGAACTCTTCGGTCACGAGCGCGGCTCGTTCACCGGCGCGCAGGCGCTGCGGCGCGGGCGCTTCGAGCAGGCCGAGGGCGGCACGCTGTTCCTCGATGAAATCGGCGACATGCCGTCCGACCTGCAGGTGCGGCTGCTGCGCGTGCTGGCCGACGGCGAGTACTACCGCGTGGGCGGCCATGCGCCGCTGCGCGCCAACGTGCGCATCATCGCGGCCACGCACCAGAACCTGGAGGAACGCGTGCGGCTGGGCCTCTTCCGCGAGGACCTGATGCACCGGCTGAACGTGGTGCGGCTGCGGCTGCCCGCGCTGCGCGAACGCCCGGATGACATCGCGGCGCTGGCACGACATTTCCTGTTGAAGAGCGCGCGCGACCTGGCGACGGAACCGAAGGTGCTGACCGAGGATGCGATCAAGGCGCTGACGCTGTTTGCCTTCCCGGGCAATGTGCGCCAACTGGAGAACATCTCGCACTGGCTGACCGTGATGGCGCCGGGGCAGCGTGTGGATGTGGCCGACCTGCCGCCGGAAGTGCTGGAGGCACCACTGGCCACGGGCACCACCGGCGAACCGGATTGGCATCAGGCACTCGACCGTGAACTGGCGCAGGCACTCGCGCGCGGCGAGCGCAACGTGGGTGACCGCCTCGAGCAGGAGTTCGAGAAGACGCTGATCCGGCGCGCGCTGGCGCATACCGGTGGCCACCGGATGGAAGCGGCGGCCTGGCTCGGGTGGGGCCGCAATACGCTGACGCGCAAGATCCAGGAACTGGGCATGGAGCCCGAGTTGCGGAAGGGCATGCGCGGGTAAGCCCTGCCCCCTTCTTTACCGGTCCATCGGCAGCGCACCCGGCGCGTGCAGCGAGCGCTCGACCAGTTCCTCGATCACGATGTCCGGCTTCTCGCGCTCGATCAGCGCGCGGTCGAGCTTGCGGCTCGACACGTACACGACGCGGCTGAAATTCTCCGACAACAGCGGGATCAGCGGAATCGCCATCGAATCGCGCAGGATCACCGCGCGAGGCAACCCGGGCCGATCGCACGCGTAGTACTCGAAGCCCGGGAACTCGCCCTTGTCGGTGCGGCGTGCGCAGCGGCCGGTGGTGGCGCCCAGTACCTTGCCCAGGGGCGCGACATCGTCCTCGCGCACGCGTGACGGCAGCCCCAGCATCTGCACGAGGTCGCCGCTGTAGTAATCCACGCCGGGGACAAACGCGGGTCGCGGTGCCGGTGCGATGGCGCTCAGCATGCCGGCGGGCAACGCCAGCATCACTGCGCGCATCAGCGCGTCGTAACCCACGACCGCGCCATTGAAGTTCCAGTGCGAGTCGGTCTTGAAGTACACGCGCTGGCGAGCCTTGGCCTCGCGCAGGGCGGGGCGCAGGTCGACGAAGTTGACGCGGCCATCGCGCGCGATCGCATCGCGGACGCGATCAAACGGCGAGGGCGCGTCGTTGCGCGCGACCCACGCGGGCAGGTGCTCCGGGTAGATCGTGAACTTCTCCGGCACCACGACGACGACATAGGCAATGCCTTGCGCGGCAAGCCAGTCGCGGCGGCGTCCCAGCTCCGCCACGGTGGCGTCGACGTCGCGCTGCGGGAATTCCGCAATGCCGCGATGGTGACGCGCCAGCGATTGGCCATCTTCGCCCAGCCAGTAGAACCAGCCATCGGTACCCGGCATTACGGTGCTCAACGCCGACACGCCAAACGTGCGCAGCAGCGTGCCGTGATGCAGCCGCACGAGCAAATCGCGGCCGCCGAAACGGTCGGCGAATGCACGCTCGAAGGCCGGCGCGAAGCTGCGCGCGAATGCCGGTGCCGGCCACGGCGCCATCGCGCGATTTTCGAAGCGGGTGGTGGTAGCCTTCCATGTGGATACCAGTGCCAGCCCCGGTAACGCGAGTGCGATCACAAAGAGCGCCGCCATCGCGCGGTCGCGCCACGGATGTTCGGCCGGCGCGGGCGGCGGCACCGGTGGCAGCGAGAGCGGATCGGTCGCCATCGTCAGAACCGGAAGTAGATGAACGGATTGTAGGTGCCGGCGGCCAGCATCGCCGAGGCGGCAACGTAGACGACGAAGGTCCAGCCGATGTCGGCCGCCAAGGCGCCGCGACCGATGACGCCGCCACCGGCCGCCACGCGATCGCGCCAGCGACCGATGGTCCGTGCCACGGGTGTGGCGAAAATCGCGCCGACGACGAGCGTCAGCGCCACCAGCGGATCGAGGAATTCCGCAAGCGGATGCCGCAGCGGATCGCCCGGCGCGAAGCCGGCGAGTGCCGCGTACCACGCGCCGGCCTGCGTCAGCGTCTCGCAGCGGAACAGCACCCAGCCGCCCATCACGGCCAGCATTGCATACACATGCGCCAGCGGGCCGGCGCGTCCCAACAGCCTGTCCAGCCACGCGCGCTCGATGACGAGGAAGACGCCATGCCACAGGCCCCACAACACGAACGGCCAGCTGGCGCCATGCCAGAGTCCGCACAGCACGAATACCAGCACCAGGTTGCCGTAGGCGCGGCGCTCGCCGCGCCGGTTGCCGCCGAGCGGGATATAGAGATAGTCGCGGAACCAGTTCGACAGCGAGATGTGCCAGCGCCGCCAGAATTCACGGACGCTGCGCGCGATGTACGGATAGTTGAAGTTCTCGAGGATGCGGAAGCCGAACATCCGCATCAGCCCGATCGCCATGTCCGAATAACCGGAGAAGTCGAAGTAGATCTGCAGCGTGTAGCAGACGAGGCCGAGCCACGCGAGGGGCGTGGTGAGGTCGGACGCGGGCAGTGCGAAGATGCGATCGGCCACCTGCCCCAGTGTGTTGGCGATCAGCACCTTCTTGCCCAAGCCCAGCACGAAGCGGCGCACGCCGACGCTGAAGTCGGCCATCCGCGCCTCGCGCGATCGCAACTGCGCCGCGATGTCGCGCCAGCGGATGATCGGCCCCGCGATCAGCTGTGGAAAGAGCAGGATGTAGAGCGCGAAGCGCGGCACGTTGCGCTCGGCGTCCGCGTTGCGCTTGTACACGTCGACCACATACGAGATCGCGTGGAACGTGAAGAAGGAAATGCCGAGTGGCAGCGGGATCGCGGCCACGGCCAGCGGCGTGATCGCCAGCACCGGCGCCAATGCGTTGACATTGGCGACCGCGAAATTGGCGTACTTGAAGATCGCGAGCAATGCGAGATTGCCGGTGATGGCCACGGCCAGCCAGCCGCGGCGGCGCGCTGGCGACGCGGCACCGCTGATCGCGCCACCCAGCATGTAGTTGAACGCGACCGACCCCAGCACCAGCAGCAGGTACGGCGCCTCGCCCCAGGCATAGAAGATGAGGCTCGCCACCAGCAGCACGCCGTTGCGCCATGCGCGCGGCAAAACGAAGTACGCCGCCAGCGTCAGCGGCAGGAACAGGAACAGGAATATTGGAGACGCAAAAACCATCGAGGAGCTGCGACGACTGGTGAAACCGGGGTCAAGGATCGTTGACTACGGCGGCGGTGTCGACCCCTCCGACGCGGTCAATCACGCAGGTCCACCAACACCGGGGCATGATCGGACGGCTTTTCCCCCTTGCGCGCATTGCGGTCGATGCGGCTGCCCGTGCAGCGCGCCGCCAGTTCCTTCGACAGCAGGATCAGGTCGATGCGCAGGCCGCGGTTCTTGGGGAACGCGAGCATCCGGTAATCCCACCACGAGAATGTGTTGGGCGGCTGGTCGAAGAGGCGGAAGCTGTCGGTCAGGCCGGCGTCGAGCAGCACCTGCAGCGCCGCGCGCTCTGGCGGCGAGACCAGCACCTGGCCGACCCACGCGGCGGGATCGTGCACATCGCGGTCGTCCGGGGCCACGTTGAAATCGCCGAGCACCGCCAGTTGCGGATGCGCCGCTAATTCGACCTGCAGCATCGCAGCGAGCGCCGCCAGCCACGCGAGCTTGTATGGGTACTTGTCCGAATCGAGCGCCTGCCCGTTGGGCACGTAGACACCGATGATGCGGACGCCGGCCACCGTCGCGGCAATCACGCGCTGCTGCGGATCCTCGAAGCCGGGGATCCCGGTGGCCACGTCGCGAACCTCGAGGCCGTGCCGCACCAGGATCGCGACGCCGTTGTAGGTCTTCTGCCCGGTGTAGTGGGCGACGTAGCCGGCCGCATCGAGGTCGGCCACGGGAAACTTGTGGTCCTCGAGCTTGGTTT
>JANNNM010000231.1:0-4384 GCA_031398535.1 Betaproteobacteria bacterium
GAGGTCGTAGGCGATGTACGCGAAGTATTGGCCCGGCGTGCCGGGAACGGCATCGACGCGATAGGCCTTGGCGC
The DNA here is from genome assembly GCA_031398535.1 of Betaproteobacteria bacterium. Classification (GTDB taxonomy): domain Bacteria; phylum Pseudomonadota; class Gammaproteobacteria; order Burkholderiales; family Casimicrobiaceae; genus VBCG01. Next base: position 75 of record JANNNM010000231.1, read on the forward strand.
GATAGAGCTCGCAATTGGTCAGGCGATCGGTCCACACCACGGTCCACGTGGCAGTGGACGATTCGCCAGCAACCGCGGCGGCGGCTTCGATCGGATCGACACCCTCCTGCGGCGTGATCCGGAACAGCGCGATGACGTCGGTGTCCTTCGGGGTGTAGTCGGGGTCCCAGTAGCCCATCCGGACATACGGGAGCACGCCCGACTTGTAGCGGTCGGCGATAGCGTCCATGCGGTGATTCCTCCGTGACTGACAACTTGTAGTTGCAGACACGATAGGGCATCTTTATCATCACCGACAGTCACAGTTATTGATCCTTCCCATCAGCTTTTGCTGATGGTTTCTCCACCGGGGTCGCCATGCCCATCCGTCACGCGACATTGCGGCAGCTGCGGGTCTTCGAGGCCGCCGCGCGGCTGCGGTCGTTCTCCCGCGCAGCCGAGGAACTGCACCTCACCCAGCCCGGCATCTCGATGCAGATCCGGGAGCTCGAACAAAGCGCCGGCCTGCCGCTCTTCGATCGCATCGGCCGCACGATGCACATCACCGAGGCCGGCACGGAACTGCTGCGGCGCACGCACGAGATCCTGCAGGCGCTGCAGGGCGCGCAGGATACCTTCGATGCACTGCAGGGGCTGCGCGGCGGGCGCCTGAAGCTTGGCGTGACCAGCACCGCCAAGTATTTCGCGCCGCGGCTGCTGGCCCGCTTCCGGGCGCTGCACCCGGCGCTCGAGTTCCAGTTGGCGGTGCACAACCGCGAAGACGTCATCGCAATGATAGCCGGCAACGAGATCGATCTCGCGATCATGGGCCGTCCGCCGCAGGAGCTGGAAACGGTGGCGGCGGTCTTTGCGCAGCATCCGCTGGTGATCATCGCCCCGCCCGATCATCCGTTGGTCAACCGGCGCCGCCTGCCGATGAGCGCACTGGCGGCCGAGCATTTCCTGGTCCGCGAGCCGGGGTCGGGCACGCGCACGGCGATGGAGGAGTTCATGGCTGCGCACGCCACCACGTTCCGCGTCAGCATGGAAATGTCGAGCAACGAGACGATCAAGCAGGCAGTGATGGCCGGCATGGGCCTGAGCTTCCTGTCCCGGCACACCATCGGCCTCGAGCTCGCCAGCCAGTGCCTCGCCGTGCTGGACGTGCGCGGCCTGCCCGTCAAGCGCAACTGGTTCGTCGTGCACCTGGCGGCGAAGCGGCTGTCGCCGACGGCCGAGGCCTTCCGCGCCTATGTGCAGAAGCACGGCGGCGCGGTGCTGCGCGCGATGTAGCGCCGGCGGCGCGCGGCTACTTGGGCTTGGGCGCGAAGGCCGCGCACCAACCCTTGGGGTTGATCTTGCCGTCGACGATCTTGCACGACCCGGGCGCCACAAACTGCACGCACATGTCGCACTGCTGGCCGTTCTTGGGCGTCTCCTGGTACTGCACCAGGTTCTGCGCGATCTTCGCCTGTGCCTGCGCGCCGCGGACCACGAGTGCGGACAAGGCGACAAAACCTGTCTGCAGCACGATGCGCCGGGTGGCGCAGTTCCTGTCTTCATTGCTCATTGCATGAACTCCTCAAAGTTTGCATTGACTGCCACCACTGCTTTGCATGTTGCCGATGCAGACTGCATCAACTCAACCCGTGCCGATGCCTGAAAACGGCGCATTCAACTGGACCACGGCAAGGTTCAGCGCCGCGGCAAACGTGACCCAGACCAGGTATGGCGCGAGCAACCACGATGCCTTCGGGGCGTAGCGCCGGAATGCCAGGATCAATGCGAGGATCGACAGCCACAGCAGCACCACCTCGACCAAGGCGTAGTCCGGCCGCTGCAGGCGGAAGAAGAGCCCGCTCCACAGGATGTTGAGATTGATGTTGAGCGCAAAGAGGATCAGCAGCCACCAGCGTGCGGCGCGTGTCGGTGCCGCGCGCCAGGCGATCACGCCTGCCGCGGCGGCGCACGCGAAGATCGTGGTCCACGCCGGGCCGAACAGCCAGTCGGGAGGCTTCCACGACGGAAAGCGCAACCCGAAGTACCACGGTGATAGCTGTGTGACCCAGGCGCCCAGCGCGCCGACCGCGATGGCGATCAGGATGGCGGTGACGATCACGCGCGGACTGCGGCGCGACGTTGACGTCAAGGTCGGACCAGGCCCGTGAGATGCGCCAGGTCCTTGAAGAAGATGCGCATGTGCGCCATCGGCTTGGCCCGCACGAGCTTCTTGTGCATGTAGGCCTGCCACGTCAGCTCCTGCACATCCTTGTCGCGGCAGATGCTGACGAAGCGCTCGCGGCGGCGGTCGTTGGCGTACCAGAAGCGCTGCATCATCCCGAGGATCCAGAACACGCGGCCATGGGCGCGCATGAACCGCTTGCGCGCCATCGCCAGTTCGCGCGGATTGCCGCTCAGCAGGAACGCGTGCGCGGCATCGGCGGCGAAGCGGCCCCCGGCCATCGCATAGTAGATGCCTTCGCCGGACGCGGGCGCGACCACGCCAGCCGCATCGCCGGCCAGCACGATGTCGCGCCGGTTGTCCCACAGCGGCAGCGGCTTCATCGGAATCGGCGCGCCTTCGCGGCGGATCGTCTCGCTGCCGGACAATCCTGCGGCGGCGCGAAGGTCACCCACCGCATTGCGGATCGAGAAGCCCCGGCGCGCGGTCCCGGTGCCGACACTGGTGGTGTCGCCGTGCGGAAAGATCCATCCGTAGAAATCGGGGGACAGCGGGCCCTGGTAGTAGACATCGCAACGCGCCGCATCGAATGCGCCCGCGGCGCCGCTCACCGGCGCATCGGCTGCCCGCGGCGACCGCACGATCTCGTGATACGCGTACACGTAGCGGATCTTGTCCGCGCCGGGGATGTTCTGCTTGGCCACCTCCGAGGCGGCGCCATCGGCCCCGATCACCACCCGCGCGCGCACGGCGGCGGTCGCCTCGCCGCGCGCGCCGCCCGCCGCGCGATAGTGCACGACGGCGGTGCCATCCTCGCCGCGCATGATCTGCTCGAACCTGCCGATGCGCCGCGTGACGCCGGCCGCCGCAGCACGTTCGCGCAGGAATTCGTCGAAGACCTCGCGGTCAACCATGCCGACATAGCCGCCATTGATCGGCATGTCGACGCACTTGCCCGCCGGCGACACCATGCGGGCCGACGTCACGCGCGCCACCAGCAGGTGTTCCGGGATGTCGAATTCCTTGACCAGCACCGGCGGGATCGCGCCGCCGCAGGGCTTGATGCGCCCGGCCCGGTCGAGCAGCAGCACCCGCTGCCCGCGCCGCGCGAGATCGGTGGCTGCGGTGGCGCCGGCGGGACCGCCGCCGACGACGACCGCGTCGAAAAGTTCGGTGTCTTGCGTCATCGCTGCCCCTCCAGTTGTACGACGCCGGCCGTTGCAGGCTTCGGCGCTACGCGATTCGATGCGACCGGCGGCGCGATGGCGCGCGCCGCCAGCACCGCCGCCACGACAAACAGCAACGCCTCGGCCGCAAACACCCACGCGTACGCAATGCCTGGCGACCCGACGAGCCAGCGCGCCGCATCGCTGGCCAACGTTCCCGCGAAGCCGCCAAGGCCGAAGGCGATGGCCTGCGCCGCGCCCCACAGTCCCATCCGCACGCCCTCGCGCGCGCTGCGGCCCTGTCCCGCCAGCATCATCATCGAGCCTATCGCCGCCACGGCAAAGGCACCATTGGCCACGCCCAGCGCGGCCACCGACAGGCGCAACGGCCATGCGGGTCCGACGATGCCGCCCGCGGCAATCGCGGCCAGCGCCACGGCCGAAGCGATGCATCCACCGACCGCAAACGTCCGCAGCGCGACCATCCGGCGGCCGAGGAGGCCGGACCCCAGCACCGCAACGATGATCATGCCGACCAGCACGCCGCCATGTTGCAGGCCGGAGAGCTGTGTGGATTCCCCCGGCGAATAGCCGAACACCGTGCCGGCAAACGGTTCGAGGATGAGATCCTGCGCGCTGTAGGCGAGCATCGACACGAACACGAAGATGGTGAAGCGCCGCGCCGCGCTCTCGCGCCAGACCTCCTGCAACGCGTCGCGAAACGGCACGCGTGGCACCAGGTCGCTTGCTTTGGCATCCGGTGCAGCCTTGGCCGGGCCTTCCACGCCCGCCACGGCCACCAGCGCCAGCAACCCCGCCGCAATCGACACGGCACAGGTGACCGCCAGCAGTCGCGACAGTGAAAACGGATCCAGCAATTTTCCGGCGACCGTGGCCGTGACCGCGAAGCCCGCGATCATCATGATCCAGACGATGGTCGCTGCCGGCGCGCGGCGCTCCGGCACCACCCGCTTGGCGAGCAG
>JANNNM010000235.1:0-3746 GCA_031398535.1 Betaproteobacteria bacterium
GGTGACTCCTGGTTCAGGCGGCCAGACGGCCTTCGATGACACCCTCAAGACGATCCTCGAGCTCTTCGCCGGCACGGCGGAGGGCTTCGAGCATCGTGGCGTCGGGGGTCCAGTAATTGCGTTCGTGCGCTTCAAGCAGCCGGTTGGCAACCTTGGCGGAGGCAGTGGGGTTGAGCGTGGCCAGGCGCTCGCGCATGGCCGGGTCGAGCACGAAGGTCTCGGTGAGCTGCGCGTAGACCCAGGGTGCGACCTGACCCGTGGTGGCCGACCAGCCCATCGTGTTGCGGATGTGTTCCTCGATCTGGCGCACGCCTTCATAGCCGTGTTCCAGCATGCCCTCGTACCACTTCGGATTCAGCATCCGCGTGCGGGTCTCGAGCGCGACCTGTTCGGCCAGCGTGCGCACCACGCCGTCGTTGCGCGTCTGGTCGCCGATGTAGACGGCGGCGTCCTCGCCACCACGCGCGCGGCGCACGGCGCGGGTGATGCCGCCCAGCGTATCGAAATAGTGGTCAACCGTGGTCACGCCCAGTTCGACCGAGTCGATGTTCTGGTAGGCGAGATCCACGCGCGCCAGCACGCTCTTCAGCAGTTCGCCCTGCGGCATTGCCACGCCGCTCTTGCCGTAGGCGAAGCTCTTGCGGCGCGTGTAGGTTTCGGCCAGCTCGTCCTCGTCTTCCCAGCGGCTGTTCTCGATCAGGTGGTTGACGTTGGAGCCGTAGGCGCCTTCGGCATTGCCGAAGACCCGCAGCGATGCCGTTTCAAGATCGCCGCCATGCTCGGCCTGCCATGCCAGCGCATGCTTGCGGATGAAGTTCTGCTCGAGCGGCTCGTCCGCACTTGCCGCGAGGAACGATGCTTCCGCCAGCAGCTTGATCTGCAGCGGCAGCAGGTCGCGGAAGATGCCGGACAGCGACACCATCACGTCGACGCGCGGGCGGCCGAGTTCCGCCAGCGGGATCAGTGTGGCGCCGGCCAGCCGGCCATAGGTATCGAAGCGGGGGCGGGCGCCGACCAGCGCCAGCGCCTGCGCGATGGGCGCGCCTTCGGTCTTCAGGTTGTCGGTGCCCCACAGCACCAGCGCAATCGACTCGGGAAACGGATTGCCGTCGGCCACATGCCGCGCCAGGAGGCGCGCCGCCTGTTGCGCGCCGTCCTGCACGGCGAAGGCGCTGGGAATCCGGAACGGGTCAAAGCCATGGATGTTGCGGCCGGTCGGCAGGATCGACTGGTTGCGCAGGATGTCGCCGCCCTGGACAGGCCGGATGAAGCGGCCATCGAGCGCGCGCAGCAGCGCGGGCAGCTCATGATCGATCGCCAGCAGCTTGGCGGTCTGCGCCAGCTGTTCGAACAGCGGGTCGCGGATCGCGGGTTCCATCCGCGGCGCCAGCGCTGCGGCATCTGCGGCCGTCCGTCCCGCTACCAGCGCCTCCAGCGCCGCACGCGGCGGCTCGAGGTCGTGTTGCGATTGCGCGATGGCGGAGAGCAAGTCGGCGCGCTGCGCGGGCGAGGGCACCTGGCCGACGATGTGCAGGCCATGCGGGATCAGCGTGTACTCGAGTTCGAGCAAGGCGGTGGACAGTGCGGCGATCCGTGTGTCGGCATCGCCGTCCCAGGCGGGCGCGGCAGGCGCCAGTTCGAGTTCCGCCGCCTGCGCCTGCAGCAACGTCGCCAGCGTGGCGCGTTCCGCGTGATTGGACGCGTCGGCGCTGCGCCAGCGCTCCAGCGTCGCGCGCAGGTCCTGCAGGCCACGATAGAGGCCGGACTGCGTCACCGGCGGCGTCAGGTAGCTGATCAGCGTGGCAGCGGCGCGGCGCTTGGCGATCGTGCCTTCCGACGGATTGTTCGACGCGTAGAGGTAGATGTTGGGCAGGTCGCCCTGCAGCCGGTCCGGCCAGCACGCGGCCGACAACCCGGCCTGCTTGCCCGGCATGAATTCGAGCGAACCGTGCGTGCCGAAGTGCACGACCGCATGCGCGCCGAAATCCTCGCGCAAGAAGCGGTAGAAGGCCGAGAACGCGTGCGTGGGTGCGAAGCCCTTCTCGAACAGCAGCCGCATCGGGTCGCCTTCATACCCGAAGGCCGGCTGCACGCCGACGAACACATTGCCGAAGCGTTCACCCAGCACGTGAATGGTGGCGCCGTCGCTTTGCTGGCGGCCCGGCGCAGGCCCCCATTGCGCTTCGATCTCGGCCAGGTAGCGCTCGCGGCGCACGTGGTCGTCGACGGGAATTCGAGCATGCACGTTGGCCAGCGCGCCGTAGCGCGATGCATTGCCGGTCAGGATCTGGTCGCGCAACGCCTCCACCGACGCGGGGACCTCCACCGTGTAGCCGTCGTCGCGCAGGCCGCGCAGCGTGTTCAGCAGCGAATCGAAGACGGCAAGGTACGCCGCCGTGCCGGTGTTGCCACCGTTGGGCGGGAAATTGAACAGCACCACGGCCACCTTGCGGTCGCGCTTCGGCGCGCGGCGCATCGCGATCAGCTTCTCGACGCGTGAGGCCAGCATGGCCGCGCGTTCCTGGTGCGAGCACATGTCGTGGCCGTCCTCGGCCTTGCCATGCTCGCTGCGGCCGCCGAACACCATCGAACCCGTCGAGCCGTCGAGTTCGGGGATCGCCACCATCATCGTGGCTTCCACCGGCATCAGGCCGCGCTCGCTCTGGTCCCACTGCTCGAGCGTCTGGAACTCGACCGGCGTGACGGCGACATAGGGGACGTCAAGACCTGCGAGCATCGCTTCGGCGGCACGCGCATCGTTGTAGGCCGGGCCGCCCACCAGCGAGAAGCCGGTCAGCGAGACCATCGCGTCGATCGCCGGGCGGCCATCGCGATGGAAGAACTTGTCGACGGCCGGGCGGGCATCGAGTCCGGTGGCGAACGCCGGGATCACGTTCAGCCCCTTGGCCTCAAGCGCCGCGATCACGCCGTCGTAGTGGCCGGTGTTGCCGGCCAGCAGGTACGAGCGCATCAGCAGCAGGCCGACCGTGCCGCGCTGGCCGACCGTGGGCAAGGCATCGGCGCGCTCCGCCATCCGGCCTGCGAGGCGCGGGTGATAGACGCCCACTTCGGGATACTCGACGGGCGCCTGCGCCGGAAGCGTGCCGCGCAGCGCGCGGCGCGGACCGTCGGCGTAGCGGTCGACGAGGAAGCGAACCAGGTGCATCACGTTGGTTTCGGAGCCCGCCAGCCAGTACTGCAGCGTCAGGAAATAGGCCCGGACATCCTGCGCGGTGCCCGGCACGAAGCGCAGCATCTGCGGTATCCGCCGCAGCATCTTCATCTGTGCCGCGCCCGTGGTCGTGCCCGCGTCCTTCTTGCCGCGCAGCTTCTTGAGGAATGCCATCGGGCCGCTGGTGGTGCCGTCCATCTTGAAGCGGCCCATCCGCGTGTGCTTCATCACTTCGCCGGCAGACATCGCGCATACCATCGCGTCGCAATGATCGCGTCGCGCGGCCAGCGCATCGACGACGGGCTGGAAGTGGTCCTCCATGAACAGCATCGTCGCCAGCACGATGTCGCCGCGCGCGATGTCGTCGCGGCAGCGCGCGAGCGCTTCCGGGTCCTTGCCGTAGTCGGCGGCGGCGTGGACCGTCAACGTCAACCCGGGCAACGCGCGCGCCAGCGCGGCACCAGCGCGCTCAGTGGCGCTGGCAAGGTGACTGTCCATGGTCACAATGACCACACGGACCGGCGTCGGGTCAGCGGCCGAAGTGCGCTTTGGCATCGTAGAGGGTCTCGACAGT
>JANNNM010000249.1:0-4479 GCA_031398535.1 Betaproteobacteria bacterium
GTGCAACACCCGCACCCAGTGCCGCGACCAGGCCGACGGCCAGTGCGCCGCGCCGGATCATGCGTGGTCCAGGATATCGAGCGTGCGCGTGGCCAGCCATTGCATGTCGTCGTCCGTCGTTATGTAGGGCGGCATGAAGTAGACCGTGTTGCCGATCGGACGTAACAGCAATTCGCGCGCCAGCGCCTGCTCGAACCACCATCGGGAGAATTCCGGCCGCGAGGACGCGACCTCGAACGCCACGATCATGCCGCACCGGCGGAAGTCGCGGACGGCGCGATGCGCGGCCACCGGCGCCAGGATCGAATGCCAGCGCGCGGCGCGGGCGCGATTGGCGCGGATCACGTCGTCGTCACGGAAGATGTCGAGCACTGCCAGCGCGGCGCGGCAGGCCAGCGCGTTGCCGGTGTAGGAGTGCGAATGCAGGAAGCCGCGGGCGGTGTCGTCGGCATAGAACGCCGCATAGACGTCGTCGGTGGTGAGGACGCAGGACAGCGGCAGCACGCCGCCGGTGATGCCCTTCGACAGGCACAGGAAATCCGGTGCGGGGGCCTGCGCCTGCTCCCACGCGAACAGCGTGCCGGTGCGGCCGAAGCCCGTCATGATCTCGTCGGCGATCACGTGCACGCCGTGCTTCGTGGTGATCGCCCGGGCCTGCGCCAGGTAGGCCGCGTCATACATTGCCATGCCCGCCGCACCCTGTACCAGCGGTTCGAGGATCAGCGCCGCCGTGGTCGCATGGTGCGCGGCCAGGTGCGTATCCAGCGCCGCCGCGGCGGCCGCGACGGTGATGCCGCGACGCGGATCGGGGCACGGCAGCAGCGCCGGTTGCTGCAGCAGCGGCCCGTAGGCAGCGCGAAACAGTGCGACGTCGGTCACGCCCAGCGCGCCGGCCGTCTCGCCGTGGTAGCCGCCCTGGAGCGCGGCGAACCGGCACTTATCGGGCAGGCCGCGATTGCGCCAGTAATGCATGCTCATCTTGAGCGCGATCTCGGTGGCCGACGCGCCGTCCGACGCGTAGAAGACGTGCCCCAGTCCCGCCGGCGCCAGCGCGGCCAGCCGCTCCGACAACTCGACCACCGGCGCATGCGTGCATCCGGCCAGCAGCACGTGATCGAGGCGCTCCAGCTGGTCGCGCAGCGCCGCGTTGATGCGCGGGTTGGCGTGGCCGAAGAGGTTGACCCACCACGAGCTGATCGCATCGAGGTAGCGGCCGCCGTCGAAGTCGACCAGCCACGCGCCTTCGGCGCGCGCGATCGGCAGCAGCGGCAGCGTTTCGTGTGCCTTCATCTGCGTGCACGGGTGCCACACGGCGGCGCGGCTGCGCGCGATCCACGCGGCATTCGCCGGCGGTGCGTTCGTCACGGCCGGCCGAGGAACAGGTAATACGTCGATTGCCCACCGCTGGCGCGGCCATACGCGATGTACGCCGGCCCCAGCCACGTGTTGGCGGCGAGGAACAGGCTGCCGGCCGTGACGAGGTTCCGCGACGAGATGTCGTCACGGGTGTCCCAGACATTGCCCGCTTCGATGGAGCCGCCGGCGAATACGGCGCCGCCGATGACAGGCACCTGCATCAGCTCGTGGTAGTAGACGACCCGACCCAGGCCCAGGTAGCTGCCCGAGAGCTGGTTGGTGCGCAGGCCCGACAGCTGGAGGAAGCCGCCGAGCGAGTAATCCGTGATGACGTTGTTCTGCTCGTCGCGCACGCCGGCAGCCCGGAAGCCGACGTTGAAGAAATTCTTGCGGTCGATCTCGAACGCATAGTTGGCGTCGACGCCGGCCCGCGCGGCATTGTCGAAGTCGAGCTTGATGTTCTGGTCCTGGACTTTGAACTCAAGTTGCTGGGGTCCCACGAAGACGTCGGCGACGGTGCGCAGGCCGCGACGAGGAAAGAAGGGGTTGTCGAGACTGTCCCAGCGCACCAGGAACCGCAACCCGGTCTCGGTGGTCTTGATCGTGAAGTTGGGCGTCAGCTCCGGGTTGCCCGGATCCGCCTTGGCGGCGATCTCCGGGTCCGCGCGATTGTGGGCCCAGCGATAGCCAAACCGGATGTCGCCCGACGTGCCGAACGTGGTGCCGACGTCGACCCCGGCGTACTGCGTCAGGACGTCGTACTCCGCCACGCGGGCGTTGCCGTCGAAGATGTAGTCGGGGGCGCGCTGCGCGAGGCCATAGGCCGACATGTACAGCCGGGTGCCGAGCGACAGCGGCTGGTAGAACTCGGTCGCGTAGCGGCGCGTGCTGCCCAGCACCACCTCGTTGGTCCACTGCGCGCCGAGGCTGTTGATCCACACGCGCCGGTGCCCGGCCAGCGCATTGAAGGTGGAATCGCCCTGCAGGTCGGTGGACAGGAAGAGGCCGAAGCGCAGGAAGTTGGGGCCCCACGATTTCTCGGTGACGCTGACGACCACGCCGTCCTGGCCGCCCTTGTTCACCAGCGCGTAGTCGATCTGCTCGAAGTCGCCGCGGCCATACAGCAGCGACATGTCCTTCTCCAGTTCCTTGAGGCTGAAGGGCTCGCCGGCCTTCGTTTGCATCTGGTCCTCGAGCGCCTGCGGGTTCGCGTAATGCGTGCCCTCGATGCGCACGAAGTCGAGCGTCTTCGGCAGCGTTTGCGCCGGGACGAGCATCCGTTGCTCGAACACGGCGTACTGCACCGGCGTGCTGGAAAGCCGCGCCAGCTTGTCGCGCACCGCCTCGGCCGCCTTGACGCCCAGATCGATGAACTCGGGGGCCTTCCCGAAATCGATGAACGTCAGGTCGCCGAGATCGGGCGAGATCAGCACATCCTTCGGGCCCAGCGTGCCCAGCTGCGCGCGCACGTTCTGCTCGGTGAGGATGTTCAGCATCTGCGAGGCGTAGCCGACGATCGACGACAGCTGGCTGCGGCTGGCCAGCGGCGTGCCGATGTTGACCGCGATGACCACCTCGGCGCCCATCGCCCGCACCACGTCAACCGGCAGGTTGTTGACGAGCCCGCCGTCGCCGAGGATGCGGCCTTCGAGCTCGACCGGAGAAAACATGCCCGGCACCGACATGCTGGCGCGCATCGCCTGGTAGAGGCGGCCACTGGAGAACGTGATCTGCTCGCCGTTCACCATATCGGTGGCGATGGCGCGGAAGGGTATGGGCAGCTTGTCGAAGTTGTCGATGCGATCGACGTTGCGCGTCAACTCGTGCAGGAACAACTCAAGGTTGGAACCGGAAAGCGCGCCCTTCAGCGTGCGGAACTCGCCATCGCGGAAGCCGATCTCGAGGCCGAGCGGAAACTGGGCTTCGAATTCCTTGCGCCGGAAGCTCACATCGTTGCGTGCCGGGCTGTCGGACAGCATCGTCGTCCAGTTGATGCCTTCGATCTGCTTTTCCATTTCGTCGGGCGACATGCCACTGGCGTAGAGGCCGCCGACGATCGCGCCCATCGACGTCGCTGCGATGAAGTCGACCTCCACGTTCAGTTGCTTCATGACCTTCAGCACGCCGACGTGCGTCATGCCGCGGGCGCCGCCGCCGGACAGCACCAGGCCGATCTTGGGGCGGCGCGGCGCGGGTGCCGTCGCGGCGTCCGGGGCGGGCATGCCCGCTGCCGGGCTCACGGGCGCAATCTGGGCGCCGGCGGGCACGCAGGCGACCAGGGCGACGACGCTGGCCGCCGATGCCAGTCCCCGGCGCAGGCACGTCCATGGGGCAAGGCAGTGGAGCGCGTGGCGGAGGGCGTGCAAAGACACTCGGGGTTTCGGCGCGGGAAGTTGTCCGATTATAGCGGCGCGGTGCCCGCCGCTGCCGTGAACTTCTCGCCGGTCGCCGCGGTCACAAGGAGGTAGTTCACTCCCGTGAAAGGGCATTCATGCGCATCCTCCATCCCTTCATTCCCCCGTTGGCCGTGCTGTTGATGGCCAGCGGCAGCGCCGGCGCCCATGGCGTGCTGATCGACCGCAGCGAGATCCGCTTCGTGTCGAAGCAGATGGGCATCAACGTCGAAGGCAAGTTCCGGCGCTGGAAGGCTAACGTCGACTTCCAGCCCGCCGACCTCGCGCGCTCGCGCGCCGATTTCGAGATCGATCTCGCCAGCGTCGCGCTCGGCAGCGAGGAAGCCGAAACGGTCGTCAAGCGGCCGCGCTGGTTCGACACGTCGAAGTTTCCGATGGCCAGGTTCGAGTCCACGGGATTGAAGGCACTGGGCGACAACCGCTACGAGATCGCCGGCACGCTCACGCTGAAGGGCCAGTCGCGCGACATCGCCATTCCGGTGCTGATGAAAAAGGACCTGGCCGGCAACGAAGTGGCGGAGGGCGCCTTCACGCTGCAGCGCCTCGACTTCAACCTGGGCGACGGCCAGTGGGCCGACCCGGACGTCGTGGCGGACGACGTGCAGGTGAAGGTGAAGATGGTGCTGCCGCGCGTGGCTTGAGCGACAGTTCCCAGGTCTCGCCCACCAGCGGATAGCCGAACATCGCGTGCGGCTCCGTGGCCGTCAGC
>JANNNM010000258.1:0-3355 GCA_031398535.1 Betaproteobacteria bacterium
CAGGTCGGTGGCGTCCACGTAGCCAATGATCTTGTCAATCTCGCCGTCGCAGACCAGATAGGTCGAGTGCGGAATTTCGGCAATCCGGTTGCGCACCAGGGCATCGTCGTCTTCCAGCGAGAAGAAGACGATGTGCTCGCGCGTGGTCATCGTGCTCTCGACCCGGCGCGTGTCCAGCTCGAACACATTGGCAATCATTTCCTGCTCGGAATCAGCCACGACACCGGCCAGATTGCCGGCCTCGGCCAGGGCCAGGATGTCGAGATGGGTGATCGAGTTGTCGCGCTGCGCCGGTCGCCCCATCAAGCGGATCAAGCCCTCGGTCATGGCGCTGAAGGCCCAGGCCAAGGGCTTCAACAGGGCCACCAGCGCCAGCATCGGGCCAATCACCATCAGGGCCATGCGCTCGGGCTCATTCATTGACAAACGCTTGGGCACCAGATCCGACAAGACAATGAAAAGGCTGATGATGAATAGAAAGGACAAGCCAAAACCAATGCGGTGGGCCAACTCGGGACCGACCAGCAACTGCAGTGCGGCCTCGAAATGAGGCGTCAGGGCGCCTTCGCCGACAAATCCACCGAGGATCGCGACGGCGTTGACGCCGATCTGCACGACAGTAAAATAGTGACCTGGCTGTTCTTGCACCGCCAGCACGCGCTCCGCGCGCTGATCGCCGTCGTCCGCCAATTGCTGCAACTTGAGCCGCCGCGAGGCAGCCAGAGCCAACTCAGCGATCGAAAAAAAGGCACTGGCGGCGATCAAACCGGCGATCAACAGGAAGCTGGCGGTCAATAGATTGTCCAGTTCAATAAGCCAAGCGGCGAGTGCAGAGCCCGACCCTCAAGGGACAGAGATTGTAATCGCGCGCGTCTGAAGGCCGGCTGGCCGTCATTGGTCTGAGTCTACCCGGCGGGACATCCAGACGGGCGTCGACGATTGCGGGTGCCACACGTTGCGCTTCCGGCGTTGTACGACCAGGCTGGCAAGTCGTCGACCGAGATCGCGGGGGAAGGGGTCAGGCGGAGGTGATGCGATCGCGGCCGCCGGCCTTGGCCTTGTAGAGCGCGCGGTCGGCGGCGGCGATCGTGGCCGCAATCGTGCCGCCGCGCGGACGCGTGGCCATACCGATCGACAGCGTCACGCGCAGTCCGGTGGCTTCCTTGTGCCACGGACTGGCATCGCAGGCGACCTTCAGGCGCTCCAGCACCTGCGTGCCGCGGACGAGATCGACATCCGCCAGCACCAGCAGGAATTCGTCGCCGCCATAGCGCACCGGCAGGTCGTGCTGGCGGCAATGCGAGCGGATGAAGCTGGCGACGCGGCGCAACACCACGTCGCCGACGGTGTGCGAAAACGTGTCGTTGATCCGCTTGAAGAGATCGACGTCGATCAGCGCAATGGTCAGCGGCACATCGTTGACCTCGCTGGCCGCCACCAGCGAGCCGATGCGCGCGTCGAGTCCGCGGCGGTTGAGGAGGCCCGTCAGCGGATCGTGCTGCGAGGCCTCGGTGAGCGCCTTGGCTTCCTTGGTCAGCGCGGCGTGATCGGCGGCGAGGCTTTCGGCCTGGGCGCGATACTGCGTGGCGCGCCGCGACGCATCCTGGAAGTCGAGCCACAGCTGCATCGCGTTGGCCGCATGGCGGCGCGAGCCCGCAAGCTCGCTTTCGCGGACCGCATGGAACTCCTTGTACAGCGCCAGTGCGCCCGCCAGGTCGCCGTTCTTCTCCAGCACCGACGAAAGCACGGCGCAGGCGTCGGCCAGCATCTCCTGCGTGCCGAGGCGGCGCGCCAGGACGACCGCCTCTTCCAGGCACTGCGTGGCCTCCGGCAACCGGTGGGTGTCGGCCAGCAGCGCGCCGCGCTCGCGCATCACCTCGGCCTGCAGGTAGGGCTCGGTCAGCGTGGCGCCCAGTGCAAGTGCCTCCGCCAGAGCCGCTTCCGCGTCGGCGTAGCGTTCGAGCAAGCGCAGCATGGTGCCGGAATGCGCGATGCAGTGAGCCTCGTCCAGGCGATTCCCGAGCTGCCGTGCCAGCGTCATCGCCTGCGTGGCCTTCGCGAGGCCCTGCTCGAACTCCGCGTGCGCTGCGGCGGGGTCGGTATCGCGCAGCTTGAGGCCGCGCTCCTTGGCGAGAGATGTCTGGTTGAGCAGCAGCTTGGTCAGCAGGCTCTCGTTGCCGCTGGCTTCCGCCAGTTCGATGCCGGCGGCCAGGAACTTCTCGGCCTCGTCCATCCGCCGGGCGCCGATCAGCGCCGAGCCCAGCGAATTGTGGATGTTGATCTCGAGCGTGCCAAGCTTCTGCGTTCGCGCGGACTCGAGCGCGCGCAGCAGCGACGACACGGCGTCGTCATGCGCTCCCAGCCGGTGCTGGCACAGGCCCACGCCGGCAAACGCCGTAGCAGCGCCCGCCAGGTCGCCGCAGTTGTCGTAGAGCTGCGCGGCTTCGAGCAGCAGCTCCAGCGCCGGCATGAAATCCGCGAGGTAGAAATAGCAGCGCGCCACCGCGTGCCGCGTTTCGGCGTCGAGCTGCGGATCGCCGGCCCGGGCGGCGAGCTCACGCGCTTCCTGCGCGTGGGCGTAGGCGCGGCGGGCATGGCCGGTACGCGCCAGTTCGGTCGACAGCGCGGTCAGCGCGCGGACCCTGGCGACCGGATTGATGGCGGTCGTGACCGCCGCTTCGAGCGCTGGCAGAGAATCCATTCGACAGGATGCCCGCGCACCCGCGACGGAAGGCGCCGCGCTGGCGGTACGGGGGGTGACATTGTAGCGCCGCCGGTCCCGCCCCCTGTCACCCGCGCGACAGGCGGATGAAAGGGAGTGCATGGTGGGTCCGGGAGGCGCTAGAGCACTTCCGCCGCGTGGTCGGCCAGCCGCGAGCGCTCGCCGCGCTGCAGCGTCACGTGCCCCGAATGCGACCAGCCCTTGAAGCGGTCGACCACGTAGGTGAGGCCGGAACTGCCCTCGGTGAGGTACGGCGTGTCGATCTGCGCGATGTTGCCGAGGCACACCACCTTGGTGCCGGGTCCGGCCCGCGTGATCAGCGTCTTCATCTGCTTGGGCGTCAGGTTCTGCGCCTCGTCGATGATGAGGTACTTCTTGATGAAGGTGCGCCCGCGCATGAAGTTCAACGACTTCACCTTGATGCGGTTCCTGATGAGATCCGCCGTCGCGGCGCGCCCCCAGTCGCCGGCCTCGTCGTCGGTGCGCATGAGCACGTCGAGGTTGTCCTCGAGCGCGCCCATCCACGGCGTCATCTTCTCTTCCTCGGTACCGGGCAGGAAACCGATGTCCTCGCCGACGCTCACCGTCGCCCGGGTCATGATGATTTCGCGGTAACGCTGGATGTCCATCGTC
>JANNNM010000280.1:0-8490 GCA_031398535.1 Betaproteobacteria bacterium
GTTGCCGCGCGCGGCATCGCGCGCACGTTCCAGAACATCCGGCTCTTCGCTAACCTGTCGGCGCTCGAGAACGTGATGATCGGCCGCCACGTACGTACGCATGCCGGCGTCTGGGGTGCCATCTCGCGCAATGCCGGCACGCGCGCCGAAGAGAGCGCCATCCACCAGCGCGCCTTTGACCTCCTCAAGTATGTCGGCGTCGAGAAGCGCGCGCACAGCCTGGCGCGGCATCTTGCGTACGGGGATCAACGCCGGCTCGAAATCGCGCGGGCGATGGCGACGGAACCGAAGCTGCTGGCGCTCGATGAACCTGCGGCCGGCATGAATGCGACCGAGACGGCATCGCTGCGCGCACTGCTCGAGGACATCCGCCGCGACGGCACCACGATCCTGCTGATCGAGCACGACATGAAGCTGGTGATGAGCCTCTGCGACCGCGTGCTGGTGCTGGACTACGGCAAGAAGATCGCCGAAGGTCCGGCTGCCGAAGTGCAGAAGGACGAGCGCGTCATTGCCGCGTACCTCGGCGGTGAAGTGTCGCTGAACCTGAAGGGGACGTGACGCGATGGATGCCGCCACGCCATTGTTGCAATTGCAGAAGCTGGAAGTCGCCTATGGTGGCATCCAGGCGGTGAAGGGCATCGACCTCGAGGTGGCGCAGGGCGAGATGGTCTGCCTGATCGGCGCCAACGGCGCGGGCAAGACCACGACGCTGAAAGGCATCTGCGGCCTGCTGCCGGTCAAGTCAGGCAAGGTCTTCTACGGCGGCGAGAACGTCACCGGCAAGCCGGCATTCCGGCTCGTGCGGCGGGGTCTCGCGATGGTGCCCGAGGGCCGCGGCGTGTTCGGCGCGCTGTCGATCGAAGAAAACCTCGCGATGGGCGCCTACATCCGCAACGACCATGCCGCGATCGCGTCCGATATCGAGCGCGTCTACGGATTGTTCCCGCGCCTCAAGGAACGGCGCAAGCAGACGGCGGGCACGTTGTCGGGCGGCGAGCAGCAGATGCTGGCGATGGGCCGCGCGATGCTGTCGCGGCCGAAGCTGCTGCTGCTCGACGAACCCTCGATGGGCCTGGCGCCGCTGATGGTGCAGAAGGTATTCGAGACGATCGTCACCATCTCCGGCGAGGGTGTCACGATCCTGCTGATCGAGCAGAACGCGAAGCTGGCACTGGAAGTGAGCAAGCGCGGCTACGTAATGGAGTCCGGCGAGATCACGTTGCACGGCGACGCGAAGTCGCTGCTGCACGACCCGAAGGTGCGCGCCGCCTACCTCGGCGAAACGGCGTAGCGCGCCGCCCCCGGCCGCGACGGGAGGAAACGCGGCATATCCTGCGCACCACTGTTGCGCGCGCTCAACGTTTGAGGCTTGCAACGCGCCTAGAATCATTCCATGTCGGTCACACTTTCCTTCCACGGCGCCGCCGGTTGCGTCACCGGATCCTGCTTCCGGCTGCAGACGGAGCGCGCCAGCGTGCTGATCGACTGTGGCATGTTCCAGGGCCCGAAGACGCTGAAGGCGCTGAACTACGAACCCTTCCCGTTCGATCCGCGGACGATCGACGCGGTGCTGCTGACCCATGCCCACATCGATCACTCCGGCCTGCTGCCGAAACTTGCGAAGGCCCGGTTCGAAGGCGCGATCGTGGCCACCGTGCCCACGCGCGATCTCTGCGCCATCATGCTCGCGGACGCTGCCAGCATCCAGGAGCAGGAGGTCGAGTCGCTCAACCGGCGCAACCAGCGCCGCGGGCGCGCTGCCGTCGAGCCGATCTATCGCGCCGCCGACGTCGAGCGCACGATGCGGCAGTTTCGTGCGGTGCCGCTCTCCGAACTGACCGAGGTTGCACCGGGGATATCCGCTCGGTACTGGGAGGCGGGGCATATCCTCGGCTCAGCGTCGATCGAGGTGATCGTCGCGACGGCCACCGGCCCGATCCGCATCCTGTTCTCCGGTGACCTTGGCGCCGGCGGCCGCGACTATTCGCCGGACCCCGAGGGACCGGCCGGCGTGGATCATGTCGTGC
This sequence comes from Betaproteobacteria bacterium, assembly GCA_031398535.1. GTDB lineage: Bacteria > Pseudomonadota > Gammaproteobacteria > Burkholderiales > Casimicrobiaceae > VBCG01. The sequence goes on from JANNNM010000280.1 coordinate 2,031, forward strand.
TGGAGTCCACGTACGGCAACCGCGAGCGCGTGGTGATCGATCCCGTCACGCGGCGGCGGATGCTGGCAGAGGAACTGCGTTCGGCGCAGGCCGCCGGCGGTCCGTTGCTGATCCCCGCGTTTGCCGTGGAGCGCACGCAGGAACTGCTCGCGGACATCCTCACGCTGATGGAGGACGGCAGCGTGCCGGAAGCGCTGATCTTCCTCGATTCGCCCCTCGCGATCGAAGCCTGCGCGGTGTTCCAGAAGAACGGCCAGAGCCGCACCCGTGGCAGCAATCCCTTCGCGGACGTACGCGCGTCGGAGCGGCTGAAGTTCCTCAGCAGCGCCAGGGACAGCGCCGGCATCGAGCGGCTGCGTGGGTGGCACATCATCATGGCCGGCAGCGGCATGTGCGACGCCGGCCGCATTCGCGGCCACCTGAAGCGGGTGCTCTGGCGCAGCGAAACCACCGTGTTGCTGGCCGGCTTCCAGGCGGTCGGCACGTTGGGCCGACTCCTGCAGGACGGCGCGACGCGCGTGCGCATCCAGGGTGAGGAAATCGCGGTCAAGGCGCGCATCCGCATGCTCGATGTCTACTCGGGTCATGCGGATGCCAACGCGCTGGTGGCGTGGGCCGCAGCGCGGCGCCCGGTCGCGGGCTCCTTGTTCCTCGCCCACGGCGAGCCCGACGCACTGGCGGGCCTGCGCAGCCGGCTGCAAGCGGCCGGATTTGCGCTGGAGGCGATGGTCATCCCTGCGATCGACGCCAGCTTCGACCTCGGCGCCACCGGCGTGACGCTGGAACAGCGCAGCACCCCGCGCATTCTGCCTGCCGCGACCGCGACGCTCGACTGGCACAACGACCGCGCGCGTTTCCTGTGCAATCTCGATGCGATGCTGGAAAAGGCCACGACCGAAGCGGAACGCCGCGCGTTGCTCGCGCGCCTCTCGCAGGAACTGGCAACGTAGCACGATGAACGCCCGGCGCCCCTCACCGCTTCTTCTGTCCGTTGCCGCGCTGGCGTTGCTTGCGCTGGCGGCCGCAGCGTACATGTTCACCCGTGCCACCGCCGTGGACATCGTCCGCATCGAAGTCTCGCGGATCACCCAATCCGTCGTCGTCAGTGGACGCGTGCTGGCGCCGGCCAAATCCGATATCGGCGCCACCATCACCGGGCGCGTGCAACGCGTCGCGGCCGATGAAGGCGATCATGTCAAGGCGGGGGCGTTGCTGATCGAACTCGAACAGCCGGAACTGGAGGCCGCGGTCGCCCAGGCCAGCGCCGCCGAAGCGGCCGCGCTGACCCGCATCCAGCTGTGGCGCGATGTGGCGGCGCCGAACACCGTGCAGCTCATGGCCCAGGCCGAGGCCACGTATCGCGTCGCGGAGCGCGACACGGCCCGGCAGGAGCAGCTCTTCAAGCAGGGATTCATCGGCGAAGCCCGCGTCGACGAATCGCGCCGCGCGACCAGCATCGCCCGCAGCCAGCTCGAATCGGCGCGCGCCACGGCCGGTGGCAACAGCGCTACCGGGGTCGAACGCAGGCTTCTGGAAAATCAACTGCTGCAGGCGCGCGCCGCGCGCGAGGCCGCCGCCGCCAAGCTCGCGCAAACGCGCATCCTGGCGCCGACGGACGGCACGATCCTCGATCGCACCGTCGAACCCGGCGATATCGTGCAGCCGGGCAAGCGCCTGATGATCCTGGCCCAGGACGGCCCCACCCGGCTGACGGCGCTGATCGACGAGAAGAATCTTGCGCTGGTCAAGGTCGGCCAGACGGCCCTTGCCGCGGCGGATGCCTTTCCCGACCAGCGCTTTCCCGCCACGCTCGACTACCTGTCACCGGGCATCGACGCCCAACGCGGCACCGTCGAGGCCAAGTTCGGTGTCGCGGCACCCCCCGCATTCCTGCGCGCCGACATGACGGTCTCCATCGACGTGGGCGTGGCCGACAACGCCAACGCCACCGTCGTGCCGGCCGGCGCGGTCCGTGACGCGGGATTGCCCGAGCCATGGGTGCTTGTCGTGCGCGAGGGACGGGCACAACGCGTCGCCGTCCGCCTCGGCGCGCGCGGGTCCGGCCGCGTGGAAATTGTCAGCGGCGTCGATGCCGGCGAGGCGTTGATCCTCACCCAGGGCATCGAACCCGGCCAACGCGTTCGCGCGCGCTGACAGCGGACGCCCCGCCATGCCTTTCGAGTGGGTGGTTGCCCTGCGATTCCTGCGTGAAGGCCGGTTTCAGACGGCGCTGATCGTCGCGGGTGTCGCTGCCGGCGTGGCCGTCTTCATCTTCATCACCGCACTGGTCAACGGCCTGCAGGCCAACACCATCCGCCGCACGCTGGGGACGCAGGCGCATATCGTGGTGCGGCCGGCAGAAGAAGTGGCGCAAGTGCTGCGAGACACCCGTCCCGGCGATGCATCGATGCCGACGATCGGCGCACGTGCACAGCGATTGCGCTCGATCGACCAATGGCAACCGCTCGCCGCCGATCTGGCGCGAATGCGCGGCGTCGTCGCTGTTTCACCGATGGTGAGCGGGCCGGGATTCGCCGTGCGCGGCGACGCCAGCAAGTCGATCGCGATCGTCGGTATCGATCCCCTTCTCTACAACCGCATCGTGGCGATCGGGGACAAGCTCGTCGGCGGCGAATTCCGCGTGCAGCCGGGTGAAACCGTGCTCGGACGCGACCTGGCGGCGGACCTGGGGATTGGTGTCGGCGATCGCGTGCGGCTCATCACGACCGACAGCGAAATCGTCACCGGTGACACGTTCACGGTGACCGGCATCGTGGACCTCGGCGTCCGCGAGTTGAACCGCCGTACCGTGTATGTCGGCTTGCGCACCGGCCAGAGCCTGCTGTCGCTGCCGGGCGGCGTTTCGCAGCTCGACCTGACCGTCACCGACCTGTTCGACGCCGACGCCATCGCGCGTCGACTGGCCGCCAGCACGGGGCTGACGGTGGAATCCTGGATGCAGACGAATGCGCAATTGCTGGCCGCCATCAACGCCCAGACGATCACCACGCGCATGATCCGGTTGTTCGTCGTCGTCATCGTCGTCCTCGGCATCGCCAGCGTGCTGGTCGTCTCCGTGGTGCAGAAGCGCCGCGAGATCGGCATCCTGCGCGCGATGGGCGCGCCCCGGGCGAAGATCAGGCGGATCTTCCTGCTGCAGGGCGCGATGGTGGCGATGATCGGGTCCGTGATCGGATGCGCCCTGGCGGCGTTGATGATGGTGGTGTTCGAAAGGCTCGCCCGCAACGCCGACGGCACCCCGTTGTTCGACCTGGTGATCGGGTCCGAGTTGTTCGTCATTGCCACATCGGGTGCCGTCGTGTGCGGCGTGCTGGCGGCGATCGCGCCGGCACAGCGGGCAGCCGCCCTTGATCCTGCCCAGGCGATCCGGATGTGACGATGTCCGTGCCGCTGATCGAACTCGTGGACATCCGCAAGAGTTACGGCACCGGGACCGAAGTCGAGGTCGAGGTATTGCACGGCATCGACCTTGTCCTGCGCGCCGGCGAATTCGCCGCGTTGATCGGGCCGTCCGGTTCAGGCAAATCCACGCTGCTGAACCTGATCGGCCTGCTGGAACCGCCCACCCGGGGCTCCTACAGCATCGCCGGCCGGCCGACCGCTGCACTCGCCGACGACGACCTCACCGCGCTCCGCGGCAGCGCCATCGGCTTCGTGTTTCAGTTCCACCACCTGCTGCCTGCATTCACCGCCACTGAGAACGTGCTGCTGCCCCGGATGATTGCTGCCGGGCGGGTGACGCCCGAGCAACGCCAGGACGCGCGCGAACTGCTGCGCGACGTCGGCCTGGGCGAACGTCTCGACTACCTGCCGCGCAAGTTGTCGGGAGGCCAGCAGCAACGGGTCGCGATCGCGCGGGCCCTGGCGCTGGGATCGCCGCTGGTGCTGGCGGACGAGACTACCGGCAACCTCGACAAGCAAGCGGCGGATGATGTCTTTGCACTCATGCGCCGGTTCAACCGGGAGCGCGGCACTGCGTTCCTCATCGTCACGCACGATCCCCGCCTGGCGCGGCGGTGCGATCGCATCATCGAACTCGTCGACGGACGGATCGCCAGCGACCGTCCGAACATCGATGCCGGTGCCGCGGCCGGATGATCTTTCCGGACGCGCGGCGTAACCTTCACCGTTCCATGCTTGATCTCGATCAAGCCGGTACGACCTGACAGGGGCGATGATCCATGCCCAACGAGAACATCACGATGAGCATCCACCTGACCCTTGCCCAGCGCGCCTTGCTTCGTGCCGAGCTGGAACAACGGCAGCATGACCTCGAACGCCAGATTGCGGAGGAGTTCGGCGGCAGCACGCGGGTGGAGCACGCGCGCGAAGTTCTGATGCAGGACGGCGACGACGCGCCGGCTCGCGACGCCGACCGCGAGGTGGACCTGGCGCGCAGCGACGGCGACCTGGGCGAACTGCGCGCGGTGAAGGACGCCATCATCCGGCTGCAGGACACCACCTACGGGATGTGCAGCGACTGCGGCGCGCCCATTCCCTTCGATCGCCTGCAGCACAGTCCCGACGTCCTGCGCTGCATCGCCTGCCAGACAGCGCTGGAAGCCCGCCTCGGCATCACGCACCGCGCGTCCCTCTGATCGCGGTTGCGAGCCGGTCCGTGACGCGTCTACGCGGCGGCGGACCCGCGGCGCTGCCACAGCAACAACGCGGCCAGCGTCTTGGCGTCGGTGACCTCGCCGGCATCGACCGCAGCGAGCAGTTCCGGCAGCGTCATCAGCACGATGTCGAGGAACTCGCCTTCGTCGGGTTGCGCGCCGACATGCGTGAGATCGGTGGCCACGAAGAGCGCAATGCCCTCGTTGGAGTGGCCGACCTGCGGATGGATCGTGCCCAGCGACTGCCATGTCGCGGCGGTGTAGCCCGCCTCCTCGACCAGCTCGCGCCTGGCGGTGGCGAGCGGCGCTTCGCCCGCATCGATCTTGCCGGCGGGAAACTCGAGTATCACGCGACCCACCGGGTAGCGGAACTGGCGCTCCAGCACGAACCGGCCATCCGCCAGCACCGGCACGATCAGCGCGGCGCCCGGGTGCTCGACGAATTCGCGCGTCGCGGGATTGCCGTCAGGCAGGCGGATGTTGTCGCGGCGGACGCGCAGCAGCGTGCCGACGAACACCTGCTGCGAATCGACCCTGGTCTCGACCAGGTGCGCGTCGCCGGACGCCGGAAGCTCGTTCATGCGAGCCAATCCCTGGGCACCAGGAAATCGGTGTAGAGCGCGGCCTCGGGGGTGCCGGGCTCGGGCGACCACTCGTAGCGCCATTGCGCGAGCGGCGGCATCGACATCAGGATGGCCTCCGTCCGGCCGTTCGACTGCAGGCCGAACAGCGTGCCGCGGTCCCACACGAGGTTGAACTCGACATAGCGGCCGCGCCGGTAGAGCTGGAAGTCGCGCTCGCGTTCGGCGAAGGGCGTGTCCTTGCGCCGCGCGAGGATGGGGGCGTACGCCGGCAGGAAATGATCGCCGACGCTGCGGGTGAGCGCGAAGCACTGCTCGAAGCCGCCGATGTTGAGATCGTCGTAGAAGATGCCGCCGATGCCGCGGGCCTCGCGCCGGTGCTTCAGGTAGAAATAGTCGTCGCACCACTTCTTGTAGCGGGCATGCGTGTCGCTGCCGAAATTGGCGAGCGCATCGCGGCACGCGCGGTGGAAATGCACGGCATCGTCCGCGTAGCCGTAGTAGGGCGTCAGGTCCATGCCGCCGCCGAACCACCAGATGGCGTCGGCCCCCTCCTTGTGCGCGATGAAGAACCGCACATTGAGGTGGACCGTGGGCGCGTACGGGTTGCGCGGGTGCAGCACCAGCGACACGCCCATCGCCTCCCAGCCGCGGCCCGCAAGTTCAGGGCGATGCGCGGTGGCGGAGGCCGGCATGCTGGCGCCGGTGACGTGCGAGAAGAGCACGCCGCCGCGCTCGAGGACCGCGCCCTGCTCGATCAGCCGCGAGATGCCGCCGCCGCCTTCGGGTCGCGTCCAGGTGTCGCGGCGCATGCTGCCGCCATCGATGGCCTCGAGGCCGGCGACGATGCGGTCCTGCAATCCGGTGAGATAGGTGCGTACCGCCGCGGTCATCGCGGCATGGCTGGCGCCGGGCGCCTCCGGCGCCGCCGTCATGCCGGGGCTTCCGGCGTCGCGCGCGCACCCGCCGGCTTGAGCGCGCGATGGCCGATGTCGGTGCGGAACTGCGCGCCCGCGAACGTGATGTCGGCCACGGCGGCATAGGCCGCGCGCTGCGCGAGGCGCACGGAATCGCCCAATGCGGTCACGCAGAGCACGCGGCCGCCGCTGACGACGGTGGCACCGTCGCGCACGGCAGTACCGGCATGGAAGACCTGCACGTCCGGATGCGACTGCGCATTCACGCGGTCGAGGCCATGGACGACGTCCCCCTTGCGCGGGGCTTCCGGGTAGCCGGCTGCGG
>JANNNM010000137.1:0-1545 GCA_031398535.1 Betaproteobacteria bacterium
GCATCGTCCTTGGTGGCGGGCGCCAGGCGGAACGTGATGTCCTTCAGCACTTCGACCAGGATGCCGCCGAGACCGAAGGCGACCAGCTTGCCGAAGGATTGGTCGGTGACCGCGCCGATGATCACTTCGGTGCCGCCCATCACCATCTGCTGCACCTGCACGCCCAGCAAGTTGGCCTTGGCGTCGTACTTCTTCGCGTTGTCCATGACCGTGGCGAAGCCGGCCTCGACATCAGCCGCGCTCTTGACGCCCACCAGCACGCCGCCGGCTTCGGTCTTGTGCAGGATCTCCGGCGAGACGATCTTCATCACCACCGGGAAGCCCATGCCATGCGCAAGCTTGACGGCTTCCGCGGCCGTCGCGGCCACGCCTTCCTTCGGCACCGTGATGCCGTAGGCGTCGCAGACGAGCTTGCCTTCAGGCGCGGTCAGCGACGTGCGGCCATCCGCCTTCGCCTTGTCCAGGATCTGTTTCACCGCCGATTTGTCGTGCGCCATGGTGGTCCTCGCTTGATGGGTGTTGTCTTGACGTGGGGGTGCGAAGCGCTAGATCGCGCCGGCAGTGCGCAGTTCCGCGATGGATTCGGCGTTGTAGCCGAGCTCCGTCAGCACTTCATCGGTGTGCTCGCCCAGCAGCGGCGAACGCGTCACCTCGGTCGGGCTGTCGGAAAGCTTGATCGGATTGCCGACGGAAAGATATTTGCCGCGCTTCGGATGGTCGACCTCGACCACCGTACCGGTCTTGCGCAAGCTCGGCTCTTCCGCGATTTCCTTCATCGACAGGATCGGCCCGCACGGAATGTCGTGTTCGTTCAGGATGTCCATCGCCTCGAACTTGGTCTTGGTCATCGTCCACTTCTCGATCTCGCCGAAGATCTCCATCAGGTGCGGCAACCGCGCCTTCGGGGACTTGTAGCGTTCGTCCGTCAGCCACTCGGGCCTGCCGATCACTTCGCAGATCTTGCCCCACACCGGCGCCTGCGTGATGAAGTAGATGTAGGCGTTGGGGTCGGTCTCGTAGCCCTTGCACTTCAGGATCCAGCCCGGCTGGCCGCCGCCCGACGCATTGCCGGCGCGCGGCACCGCATCGCCGAACTTGCCGTTCGGATACTGCGGATACTCTTCCATCACCTGCGTGCGGTCGAGGCGCTGCTGGTCGCGTAGCTTCACGCGGCACAGGTTCAGCACGCCGTCCTGCATTGCCGCCGTCACCTTCTGGCCGCGGCCCGTCGTATTGCGCTGGTACAGCGCGGCGACGATGCCAAGTGCCAGGTGCAGGCCCGTGCCCGAGTCGCCGATCTGTGCGCCCGTCACCAACGGCGGGCCGTCATCGAAGCCCGTGGTCGAGGCGGCACCACCGGCGCACTGCGCGACGTTCTCGTAGACCTTGCAGTCCTCGTACGGACCGGGGCCGAAGCCCTTGATCGAGGCCACAATCATCCGCGGGTTCAGCGACTGGATGTGCTCCCACGTGAGGCCCATGCGCTCCAGCGCGCCGGGGGCGAAGTTCTCGACCAGCACGTCGCAATGTTTTACCAGCGATTCG
>JANNNM010000464.1:0-16715 GCA_031398535.1 Betaproteobacteria bacterium
TCCCAATGTCACCAGCTCACAGAATGTCACTATTTGTCAAAATTCTTTACCTTATAGTTGGAATAATCAATCGCTGACGGTTGCTGGCCGTTTCATCGGCGCCGCTGGCGCAACATGTGGATGACGCGTTACCGGGCCTAAAGGGCGACAACCGTCGCGAAGTCGCGTCGCGCACGTCGATCACCATCGAGGGTGTCGAGGCGGAGGAGGTCAAGGTGTGGGATCGCCTGTCGCACAATCAACCGGAGCACCTGTTGTTCATCGCGAATGGCGGCAACCTGTTCGTGATGACGCATGCGCTGGCAGGACGTGAACACAGCGTCGCGGCGTACGAGGTGGCGCGCGCGTCGTTGCGCTTCGTGCCGGAGGGTGGCGTTCCGCAGATCGCGCGTTAGCCGTGTGACCGTCGTGCGGGCGCGATTGCCGATCCGCTAATATGGTCATGCCGGTACGCGTTGCTACCGGCGCATTGCACACAACGGATGTTCGAAACCAACTGAGGAAAGACTGTGCCAAAAGCCTACTGGATCAGCACCTACCGCGTCATCAAGAACGCCGACAAGCTTGCCGCCTACGCGAAGCTGGCCGGTCCCGCGATCATGGGCGGCGGCGGACGCTTCCTTGCGCGCGGCGAGCCGTCGATGGTCTACGAACTGGGATTGAAGCAACGCACCGTGCTGGTGGAGTTCGACAGCGTCGCGCAGGCGATCGCCACGCACGACAGCCCTGCGTACCAGGAAGCGATGGCTGCGCTGGGTGATGGCGCCGATCGCGAGATCCGGATCGTCGAAGGGGTTTAGTTTCCCCGCCGCAACGACTACGCTGCCGCACGCTCCAATTGCCGAAGGCGCGGGCCGAGTGTGTCCCGCGCCTCTTCAAGGTCGAAGCTTGACTGCAGCGTCATCCAGAAGAGTTCCGTCGTCCCGAAGTAGTGAGCCAACCGCAACGCGGTATCGGCGGTGATCGCGCGTTTGCCCAGCACGATCTCGTTGATGCGTCGGGGCGGGACTGCAATCGAACGTGCAAGCGCGTTCTGGCTGATCGCCATGGGCAACAGGAATTCCTCGAGCAGGACGTTCCCGGGATGGATGTTCGGTAGTCTGCTCATTGAATTTGGGAGTTCCGACGAATCTATAAGTCGATAACTACTATAACGCCATACGTTATAGGACGCGGGCGGTAGCTAGTTTTGCTTGCAAACTATCGTTTTGTCAGTAAACTATTCAAATTCGAATCATTACGCGTCAACCAGGCCGACCAGCCAAGGAGATTCCCCAATGAAGGACCCCGACTTCCGTGGTGTGTGGCCGGCGCTGACGACGCCGTTCCGCGATGATCTGTCGCTTGATGCCGATGCGCTGGGGCGCCTGACCGAAGCGGTCATCGGCGACGGCGTGCATGGCCTGGTCGTCAACGGCTGCACCGGCGAAAGCTGGGCGCTCTCCACGGATGAACGCGCGACGGTGTTTCGCGCGACGGTGGAAGCCGCGCGCGGCCGCGTGAAGGTCGTCGCCGGTTGCAGCGCGCAGACGTCGGGCGAAGTACTGGGCAAGATCAAGCAGGCCGAGGCGGCAGGTTGCGCGGTGGCGATGGTGTCGCCGCCCTGGTACATCATGCCGGGGCCGGATGAAATCATGGAGCACTACCGCAAGGTGCTCGCCGCCACGCCGCTGCCGGTGCTGCTCTACAACATCCCGCGCCGCACCGGCGTGAGCCTGACAGCGGACATGGTGGACCGGCTGGCCGATCACCCGCGCGTGATCGGCATCAAGGAAAGTTCGAAGGACTGGGGATTGCTGTCGTCGGTGATCCGCCGCACGCGCGATCGAATCAGCGTGTTCGCGGGTTACGCCAGCTTCTTCGGTCTCGCGGCGCTGTGTGAAGGCGCCGTCGGCTACGTCGACTCCGCGACGCCCGTGTTCGGCAAGCGGTCGATGGCGTTCTATCACGCGGCAACGACGGGTGATCTCGACACCGCACGCCGCATTCAGATGGAAATGGAGCAGATGCTGGGCTCGTTCTTCGGGCTGGGCACGTTTCCGGCCAGCGTGAAGGCCGCGCTGGACCTGATGGGCCGCCCCGGTGGCCCCACGCGCGAGCCGATCCGTCCGCTGGACGCCGCGCAACGCGAGACCTTGCGCAAGACGATGACGGCGCAGGGCCTGCTGCCGGCCGCCGGCGCCCAGGCGCGCGCGGCCTGATCCGATCGACCAAGGAGGATGACGTGACTGCAGCCGTCGCACAGAAAGTACAAGCCACCGACTTCTATCGCGCGCTCAAGTCGCGGAAGTCGAGCATCGAAGGGCGCTTCCGCGCGGAGACAGCGAAGTCGGCCGAGCTCTTTGAACGCGCGTCGCATGTGTTCCCCGGCGGCTACACCCGCGACGCGATCATGCGCGGGCCGTATCCGACGTTCATCGCGGAAGGCCGCGGCGCCACGTTGACGGACGTCGATGGCCGCACGCGGACGGACTTCTGGTTCAACGCGACGTCCTTGCCGCTGGGCCACGCGCATCCGGCCGTCATCGCGGCGGCGACGGCGCAGATGCACAAGGGCACGGCGTACTACGCGCCGACCGAGCACGAGATCGCGTTGGCGGAACTGCTGATCGCGCGCGTGCCCAGTGCGGAGCGCATCCGCTTCGCCAATTCGGGCAGCGAGGCGGTGATGATGGGCGTGCGGTTCGCGCGCGCCTTCCGCCAGCGATCGCTGGTGGTGAAGTTCGAGGGCAGCTATCACGGCTCGTATGACGACGTGAGCTGGTCGGTCAGCCCGCGCCTTGACCAGGTGGGGGCGCACGATGCGCCGCTGCCGGTGGCCGAGACGGCGGGCCTTGCCGGCACGGACGAGCGCGTCACCGTGCTGCCGTTCAATGATTCCGATGTGCTGCGCGCCTTCGTGAAACAGCATCACGACCGGATCGCGGCGGTGCTGGTCGAACCGATGGCCAACCGTATCGGCCTGCTGCTGCCGCAACGCGAGTTCCTGGAGGAAGCGCGGGCGCTATGCAATCGCTACGGCATCGTGCTGATCTTCGACGAAGTGATCTCGTTTCGCGTGGGCTACCACGGCGCGCAGGGTCTGATGGGCATCACCCCCGACGTCACCACGCTGGGCAAGATCATCGGCGGTGGCTTCGCCGTGGGGGCGGTCGCGGGGCGCGCGGACATCATGGCGCTGTCGGCGCCGGAGCAGGTGCTGCGCGTCACGCATGCCGGCACCTTCAATGGCAATCCGACGATGGCGGTGGCGGGCCGCGCGACGATGGAAGCATTGACGCCCGCGGTGTTCGCGGACCTGGCGGCGTTGGGCCAGTACACGCGCGATGGCCTGGCGCGCATTACCGCCGGCATGCCGTTGCAGGTGACGGGCGCGGGGTCCCTGTTCAAGGTGACGGCGACCGCCCGCACGCTGCACGACTATCGCGATGCCGCCACCAGCGACAAGGCCTGGGAAGGCCTGGCCTCGCTGGCGCTGCTGAACGAAGGCTTCATGCTGACGACGACGATGTCCGGCTGTGTGTCGACGGTGACGACGCGCGCGGACGTGGATTCGTTGCTGGCGGCCTTCCGGCAGGTGGTGACGGCATGAGTGTAACGGCGCCGCTTGAAGGCAAGTTTGCGTTGGTGACCGGTGGCGGCAGTGGCATCGGCGAAGCCATTGCACAGGCGTTCATCGCGGCGGGCGCGAAGGTGGCGATCACCGGGCGCAACGCCGAACGGCTGGAGACGGCCGCGAAGGCAATGGGTGCGACCGCCATTCCGGCGAACGTCGCGGACGAAGCGTCGGTGGTTGCGCTGTTCAAGTCGATCGATCGCACGTTTCATGCGCTCGACATCCTGGTCAACAACGCGGGCATCACCGGTCCCGTGTCGCGTGCGGCCGACATGGACATCGCGGCGTGGGACGAGACGATGGCCATCAACGTGCGCGGCACGCTGCTGTGCATCAAGTACGCGGTGCCGCGGATGCGCGCGCGCGCGGTGGTGGCTCGATCATCAACATGTCTTCCCTGATGGGCTTGCGCGGCACGCCGATGCGCGCGGCCTACACGGCCAGCAAGCATGCGGTCATCGGCATCACCGATGCGGTGGCGCAGGAGGTGGGCGTGGACAACATCCGCGTGAATGCACTGTGCCCGGGCGCGGTCAACGGCGCGCTGATGCAGCGCGTGATCGCATCGCGCGTGGCCGCTGAGGGCCGCAGCGCCGACGACATCATCCGCAGCCAGTACACGGACAAGGCGTCGTTGCGGCGCTGGGTGGAGCCGGAAGAAGTCGCGGCGGCCGCGCTGTTTCTCGCAAGCCCCGCCTCGGCCGCCATCACCGGCGACCGGCTGCGCGTCGACGCCGGACGGAACTGACCATGGGACCCGCGATGCGCGCCAAATCCATCCTTACCTGTGCTGTAACCGGCAACCTGACCACGCGTGAACAGAATCCGCACCTGCCGGTGACGCCCGCCGAGATCGCGCAGGGCGCCATCGACGCGGCGCGCGCGGGGGCGGCCATCGTGCATCTGCATGCACGCGACCCGGAGACCGGCAAAGGCACGATGCGCGCCGACCTCTTCGACGAGATCGTGTCGCGGATCAGAGACTCCGGGGTCGATGTGATCCTGAACCTGTCGACGGGCGAGGGCGGCCGCTACATCCCGTCGCTGGATGATCCGCGCGTGGCGGCGCCGGGGTCGACGCTGACGCAACCGGAGAAGCGCGTGGCGCATGTGGTGGCCTTGCGCCCCGAGGTGTGCACGCTCGACTTCAACACGATGTTCTCCGGTGCGGCGGTGGTGATCAATACGCCGCGCAACCTCGAGATCATGGCGCAGCGCATCTACGCGGCGGGCGTGATGCCGGAGATCGAGCTCTTCGACACCGGCGACCTGCAGATGGCGATGAATTTTCTCGAGCGGGGCGCGCTGCGCAATCCGCTGATGTGGAACATCGTGCTGGGCGTGCGCTTCGGGGCGATGGCCGATTCGCAGACGATGCAGTACTTCGTCTCGCGGCTGCCGGCCGAGGCGCAGTGGACGGCCTTCGGCATCGGCCGCATGGCGTTCCCGATGCTGGTGCAGGCATGGCTGCTGGGCGGCCACATTCGCATCGGCATGGAAGACACCGTCTATCTCGATCGCGGCGTACTGGCCACCAGCAATGCACAGCTGGTGGACAAGGCAGTGGGCATCGTGCGCAGCCTGGGCGGCGACATCGCGTCCACGGCCGTGGCACGCGCCATGTTGGGGTTGCCGGCACCGGCGGTTGCCGGCAGCAAACCGGTTTCGAACCTGCATGCAAGGAGCGTCGGATGAATGCGTTGAAGCGAGTGTTGCAAGTAGGCTGCGCCGCGTTGCTGGTCGCGGCAACCGGTGTGGCGGCGCAGGCGTGGCCGACGAAGCCGATCAAGCTGGTGGCGCCGTTTCCGCCGGGCAGCTCCATCGACATCATCGCGCGGCTGATCGCACAACCGATGGCGGATGCGCTGGGCCAGCCGGTGGTGGTCGAGAACAAGGTCGGCGCCGGCGGCAACATCGGCGTCGACTCCGTCGTGAAGTCGCCCAAGGACGGCTACACGATCGGCATCGGCGCGCGGGGACCCCTGGCCATCAACGGGTTCCTCGTCGACAACCTGTCGTACGATCCGGTGAAGGATGTCGCGCCCATTGCGCTCTTCGGCAGCAGCGCGATCGTGTTGTGGGTCAGCGCGGACAGTCCCGCCAAGACGATGCAGGAGTTCGTCGCGCTGGCCAAGGCGCAGCCTGGCAAGTTCAACTATGCGTCGGACGGCATCGGCAGCACCAATCACCTGGGCGGCGAGTCGCTGCGCAGCGTGGCCAAGGTCGAGCTGGTGCACGTTCCCTACAAGGGCACGCAGGAAGCGCTGGTCGCGCTGCTGGCAGGGGATGTGCAGATCTTCCCGGCGGGCCTGCCGCCGCTGGTGGGCCAATGGAAAGCCGGCAAGATCCGGCCCCTGGCCGTGGCCATGAAAGAGCGCATTCCGCAGATGCCGGATGTGCCGACCGTCACCGAAGTGGGACTGGCCGGGGCGGAGATGTACGCGTGGTTCGCGATGTACGCGCCTGCCGGCACGCCGCCCGAGGTGATCACGAAGATCCGTGATGCGTTGGGCGTGGCACTGGCCAAGCCGGAAGTGAAGGACCGGCTGATTTCGCTGGGCATCACGCCGCAGCTTTCCACGCCGGCGGAAATGGCGAAGCTGGTGCTGGATGAACAGGCGCGCTGGGGGCCGGTGATCAAGGCCACGTCGGCGATGAAGACGAATTGATGTCGTGAAGCGGCGCTACACCGTCGCGACGGGCGTCACCGGGGCGCCCACCGCCCCGGGCAGCCGCAACGGCGGCGCGGTCAGCAGGAAGTGCGCGCGTTGATGGTCGGCCAGCCATGCGGCGAGCTCGGCCAGGTACCACAGTTCGCCCAGCGGAATGCCGAGCTTGAAGAGACACCGTTCGTGCAGGCGCTCGTAGGCCTGCCCCTTGTCGCGCCGCGTGGGCGGCACCGCCTCCACGGCGAAGTTGTCCGCGGCTATGGCCGCAACACCGCTGTCGTCGATCCATTGCAGCAACCGCTCGTCGCAGCCGTCGAGATGGCAGAACATGCCGTCGAGTGCGCTCTGTTCGGGCACGTCGCCTTGCGCCAGCAGCACGGCGGTCTGCCCGGTATGCAGGCACAGGACGTCGCCACGCTCGACGTGCGCGCCCTGCGCGTCGCACGCGCGCATCAGGTCGTCGTAGCTGACGGCACGGCGCGCGTCGCCATACATGCGGCGCAGGTCGACCAGCGTCCCGCGCCCTTGCACGCACGATTCCGCCAGGTTCTCGATGCCCAATGCCCGCGCGCCGGCAAACGGTTGCATGCCCGCGCCATCGGCGTCGGGAACGTCGGCACCGATGTCCACGCCGCCGCGATACCCGTTGTAGTAGCGGACCTCCGGGATGCCGTCGCCGTCGGCGTCGAACATCGAGCCGACGTGCGCCAGCGCGTCCCATTGCGTGGAGAACTGGCTGTACAGCAGCACGGCGTCATCGCTGAAGACGTCGGGATGATCCGGGTTGGCGTGCAGGTTGTACTTGACGCGGCCATGGCGCACCATCGGCTGCAAACGCGGTGGACGCCGCTGCAGGTCGTGGTAGTTGCCGCCGGGTCGATCGAGCGGCAGCGACAGGCAGAAGGACCGGCCCTCGCGCACTTCCAGCGCCGCTTGCCGCACCTTTTCGGGCGTTATCAGATTGAGGCGTCCGCGTTGATCGTCGTCACCGAAGTCTCCCCAGTTCGATCCAGGCGGCCGCTGCTGCCAACGTCTTGATGCGCTCACCGATGCACTCCTCGCTTTCGTTGCGCCGATTGAATCATGCTTCGCACATCGTGGCTACTTGCACGCGGCGGTGGCGATGACCCCGGCCGACCTGCGCATCGCGGAGGGTGTCGAGCGTGGACCACGCGTCACGTTCATCTGCGATGGCCGCGCGGTCGAGGCGCACGAAGGCGAGTCGCTGGCCGCGGCGTTGTGGGCGAGCGGCATGCGCACTGACGCCGGCGAGCGCACGCAAGGTCCGCCGTTTCGCGTGCTGTTCTGCGCGATGGGCGTGTGCCAGCAGTGCGTCGTGCAGGTCGACGGCGTGCGGGTCGAAGCATGCCGCGTGCCGGTGCGCGCGGGGCTCGACGTACGGACACAGGCATGAGCCTGATGCTTGATGTCATCGTGCTGGGTGCCGGCCCCGCGGGCGCGGCGGCGGCCGTCGAGGCGGCGCAACGCGGACTGAAGGTTCTGGTGCTGGACGAGGCCGCCGCGGCGGGCGGGCAGGTCTACCGAATCGCGCCGGGTGTCCGGGCGCGCGACGCCACGCCGGAACGCGACGAAGGCGACGCATTGCGCGAAGCGCTTGCTGCCGCACGCGTCGATGCACGCTTCGGTCACCGCGTGTGGCAGGTCGAACGCAACGCGGCGTCGTTCGCCGTCCATGCCGTGAGTGACGCCGGCCCCGTCACGCTGACGGCGCGCGCGCTGATCGTGGCGGGGGGCGCGATCGAGCGTCATCTCCCGGTCGAGGGTTGGGATCGGCCCGGCGTGATCGGCCTGGCCGGCGCCACCGTGTTGCTGAAGGCGCAAGGCATGCTGCCGGGTCGCCATGTCGTCGTGGCCGGTGCCGGTCCGCTGCTTCTCGCGGTGGCGGCGGGCATCGTGCATGGCGGCGGCAAGGTCGCGGCGGTGGTGGACCTGCAACCGCGCCTGCGCTGGTTGCGCGACTGGCCAAGCCTGGCCTCGCGGCCCGATCTGCTCGCGCGTGGCGCGCGCTGGATGGCTACGCTGCTGGCCAGCCGGACGCCGATGCTGCATGCAGGCGCGTTGCGGCGCATCGACGGCAATCCGGTGGTGACCGGTGTCGTCGTGACGCAGCTTGATGGCGCAGGGTGTGTGGTTGCGCGCGCACCCGAGCGCGCCATTGCCTGCGATGCCGTGTGCCTCGGCTTCGGCTTGCAGCCCGCCACCGATGTCACGCGTCTGCTGGGCGCCTCGCATGCGTTCGATGCAGCGCGCGGGGGCTGGCATGTCGTCACCGATCAACATCAGTCGACGTCGATTGCCGGGCTTTTCGTGTGCGGCGACGCCGCCGGCATTGCGGGAGCGGCCGCGGCACCGTGGTCCGGTCGCGTGGCGGCGGTGGCGGTGGATCGTCATCTCGGCCGTGTCTCGGCGGCGGAAGCCTTGACCGTCGCGACACCGATGTACGCGGAGCGCGATCGCGCAGCGCGCTTCGGCCAGGCGATGACGAAGGTCGCGGATGGCGGCGATGGTCTCATTGCTGCCATGGCATCGGAAACACCGGTCTGCCTGTGCGAACAGGTATCACGCGCGACAATCGATGCTGCGGTCGATGCCGGTGCCAAGACCTTGAGCGAAGTGAAGTCGGCCACGCGCTGCGGGATGGGTCCGTGCGGCGGGCGGTTGTGCGAAGACGCGGCAGCGCGCCTGATCGCGTTGCGCACCGGCACCACGCGGGCGGCCGTCGGCATGGCCACCGGCCGGCCGCCGTTGCGCCCGGTGGCGCTCGACCAGCTGGCGGGCGAGTTCGACTACGATGCGCTGCCCATCGCGCAGCCCTCGCCGCTATGACGCGCTACGACCTGGCGGTGATCGGCGGCGGCATCATGGGCGTGACCGCCGCGCTGCGTGCAACGCAAGGCGGCATGCGCGTCGTGGTGCTGGAGCGCGGTGGTGTGGGCAGCGAAGCCACCGGCGTGAATGCGGGCACGTTGTCGCTGCAGATCAAGCGCGTTGCGTTGATGCCCTACGCGCTGCGCGGCCACGAGTGGTGGCGGCAGGCGGGTGACGCCGTGGGCTTTCACCGCACCGGCGGCTATACGCTGGCGTTCAACGCGCGCGAGCACGCGCTGCTCGAGGAGCGGATGCGGCTCAAGATCGACGCCGGCGCGCCGATCACCTTCGTGTCGCCGGCGCAGGTGCATGCGGCGGAGCCGGCGTTGGGCGATCGCATCGTCGCTGCGAGCTATTGCGCCGAGGATGGCCATGCCGATTCGACGCGCAGTGGCGTCTACCTGCGGAAGCTGCTGCGCGATGCCGCCATCGAGGTGCGCGAGCATGCGCCGGTGGTGGGTGTCGACGCCCGCGATGGCGGGTTCACGGTGAGGTCCGCAACCGCCAGCGTGGACGCCACGAACATCCTGATCGCGAGTGGCGCCTGGACGAAATCCGTGGCAGCCATGCTGGGCGTGGCATTGCCGATCGAAGTGCGCGTCAACACCGTGACGGTGACGGAGAAGGGTCCGATGCTGCTGCATTCCGCCATTGGCCACGCCACCGGATTGCTGACGCTGAAGCAGAAGGACAACGGCACGTTCCTGATCGGTGGCGGCTGGCAGGGGCGCGGCAGCCCCGAGGCGGGGCGTGGCGACGTGGTCGCGGCGACGATGCTCCAGAACCTGCGATTGGCGCGCTTCGCGTTGCCCGCGCTGGCCGGCTTGCGCGCGGTGCGCGCGTGGACGGGCTTCGAGGCCTTCGTGCCCGACTACTTCCCGCTGGCCGGGGCACTGCCCGGCGTGCCTGGCGCCTTCGTGCTGGCGTGCGTGCGGGGGGGTTACACCATTGGTCCGTGCATCGGACCGCTGATGGCCGACCTGATCCTCGGCCGCCAACCGGCATTGCCGTTGTTCGATCCTGCGCGCGTGTTGCCAGTGAGCATGCTCGCCCAAGCCCGCGGTCAGGCGTCCTTGCCCTCGACGTAACCCAGGCAATCGGAAATGCGGCGGGCGGTGTCCACCACTTCCTTCACGTCGCGCGTGGCAAACACATCAAGGTCGAACGCGGTGTCCGGACCGGAGATGTCCAGCGCAGCGACGATGCGACCGCTGCGGTCGCGGATGGGCGCGGCAATGGAGCTGCCCCCGGGTTCGACGGCGCCATGGCTGATCGCGTGGCCCTGCGCCAGCGCGGTGGCAATCCGCTGCTTGAGTTCCTGCAGGTTGCGCGGCGTCTGGTCGGTCAGCGGCGCGAACGAGGACTCCGGGAAAAGCTCCGCCAGTTCCCGCGCGGAGAGTTCCGACAGCAACAGCCAGCCCATCGGCGTGCCGAAGGCAGGCAGCCGCGTGCCCACGTTCATCGTGCTGAGGAAGCCGGAGCGCGTCTGCATGCACGAGAGATAAAGAATCTCGCGGCGGTCGAGGATGGCGAGATGCGACGAGACACTGGTGCGGTCGCGCAATGCCTCGATCTCCGGCCGCGCGATCTCGATCAGGTCCTTTGACGCGAGATACGCGTAGCCGATGTTGAGCACGCGTGGTCCCAGCGTCAGCAGCTTCGAGCCGGGCACTTCCTCGACGAAGCCCATGTGGAGCAGCGTGTAGGTCAGCCGGAATACCGACGAACGCGTCAGGTCCAGCTGCTTCGCGATATCGGCGACCGACATCGGCTTCTCTTCGTTCGCGAGGATCTCGAGCACGCGCAAGCCACGCCGCAACCCCGGCACGAAGTAGATGTCGTGGTTCTTGTGCAGCGCCGGCGTAGGGGACTTGGTCATGGGTCGGGATGCGTCGTTCCGCATGGTACCGAAACTGCGTGCCCGGTTGTTGCCTGCTTCAACCAATCCCGCGGTGGCCAACCGCGGGGCGCCTCATCATTCCTTCGGCAGGTTGAGCTTCTTGATGGCCGAGCCCCATTGCGCCGAGTCCTGCGTAATCATCACGGGAAACTTGTCGGGTCCGACATTGAGCGGCGTGGCGCCGAGCGTCTTCAGCTTGGCGATCACATCGGGGTTGGCCAGCGCCTTGGCGAACGCATCGTTCAGCTTGGCGACAATCGCCGGCGGCGTGCCGGAGCGCACGAAGGTGCCGGTCCACACGTAGGGGCCGAAGCCCTTGTAGCCCAGCTCGTCAAGCGTTGGTGTCTCGGGCAATTCCGCCAGTCGCGTGCTGCTGCGCGAGGCGAGCGCGCGGAGCTTGCCCGCCTTCACGTGCGGTTCCAGCAGCTTCGGCGACTCCATCAGCAGCAGGATCTGGCCGCCCAGCAAGGCCTGCGCCGATTCGCCACCGCCCTTGTAGGGGATGTGCAGCACCTTGATGCCGGCCTTGTCGGCCAGCAATTCGACCAGCAGGTGATTGGTGGTGCCCTGGCCGGACGAGCCGAACGTGTACTTGTCCGGATTCTTCTTCGCGTCCGCAACGAATTCCACGAACGTGGGCGGCACCGACGGATGCGCCGCCAGCACGAAGTCGATCGACACCAGCGCATTGAGCGGCATCAGGTCGGCTACCGGGTCGAAGGGCATCTCCTTCCGCAGATGCGGCAGGATCGTGTGCGTGGCGGGCGACGTGAACAGCACCGTGTAGCCGTCGGCAGGCTGCTGTGCGACGAACTGCGCGCCGATGAAGCCCGCGGCCCCCGTCTTGTTCTCGACGACGAAGGTCGTGTTGAGCGACTTGCGGGCCTCGTCGGCCATGATCCGCGCGATGCCGTCGACGAGGCCGCCGGCGGCGAAGGGCACGATGAAGCGGATGGGCTTCGACGGAAAGTCCTGCGCCGTTGCGTGCAGCACCGGTAACGCGAACAGCGCTAGCGCAGCAAATCCTGCACGTGCAATGCGGGTCATGGGTTTCATCTCGGGATCTCCGCGGGTGATGGGCAAGCGATGGAAACGAAGTGCCACGGTCGCAAATGCGCGCGGCGGGAGCGTGTATGCTTCCGCACGTCGCATTGGGGCGCATCGCCTGGTCTGCCATGGTTCGAAAAAACACGACGGGTACGGACAATCGCTACGACGTTCCCGGACTCAACCGCGGCCTCGACCTGCTCGAATCGTTGTCCGAGGACCGGATGCCGGCCACCGTGGCCGACCTCACGCGCCGGCTGGCGCTGCCGCGCTCGTCCGTGTTCCGGTTGCTGCGCACGCTGGTCGACAAGGGCTACGTGCAGATGGACCCGTCCGGCAAGACCTTCGTGCTGGGTCCGCGCGTGTTGCGGCTGGGCTATCAGTTCCTGGCGTCGCGCGACGTGGTGCAGGCCGCGCGCGACGACGTCGAGGCGCTGGCGCGCGACACGGGCATCTCCGCGCACCTCGTGGTGCGCGACGGCCGCGACATCGTGTACGTGCTGCATGCGCTGGGCAGTTCCACCTTCGTCAGCAACCTGGGCGTTGGGGACCGCCTGCCCGCCCACGCGACGCCCACGGGCCAGTTCCTGTTGTCCGGATTGACGGAAGCGGAATTGGCGCGGCTCTATCGCGGCGCACGGCTCGATGCCACGTCGCCGCAGACCCCGAAGTCCCTCGCCGCCTTGCGCAAGGTGAGGGCGGCGGGTCTCGCCACCGGCTACATCGTGAGCTTCGGTGCCGTGCACAAGGGCGGCATGACGATCGCGGCGCCGGTGCGCGCGGCGGGCGGGGCGATCGTGGCCGGCCTCGACATCTCCGGCCCCGACGATGCGTTCGACAGCAAGCAGATCCACGCGCGCTACAAGGATGCCGTGGTGGCCACGGCCGCCGGCATCTCCGCGCAACTGGGTTACGTGCCGTAGCGGGCTTGGGCGACGCGCGTCATGCATGGTGCGTCACGCCTGCCGTTGCAGGGAGCGACTGCAACGCGGCGGCCAGGGCTTCCTGGGCAAGTTCGACGATCGTGTCGACCTGCGCGGCATTGACGATGTACGCCGGCGCGAACAGCACGTGGTCGCCGGCCACGCCATCCGCCGTGCCCCCGCTCGGGTAGCAGAGCAGTCCGCGCTGCTGCGCCTCCTGCTTGACGCGCGCATGCAACGCAAGCGCGGGCGCGAACGGCTGCCGCGTCGCGCGGTCTTCCACCAGCTCGATGGCGTGGAAGAGACCGCGCCCGCGGATGTCACCCACATGCGGATGGGCCGCGAAGGCTTCGCGCAGCCGGCGGTCGAGCAGGGCACCCATTGCCTGCACGTTCGCCAGCAGATGCTCGTATTCCACCGTCTGCAGCACCGCGAGCGCGCCGGCGCAGCAGGCGGCGTGGCCCATGTAGGTATGGCCGTTGGCCAGCGCGCCGCTGCCGGCCTCGATGGCGGCGACGATGCGCTCGTGGATCAGCACCGCGCCGATGGGCTGGTAACCGGCGCCCAGTCCCTTGGCAATCGTGATGATGTCCGCGCCGATGCCTTCCTGTTCCAGCGCGAACAACGTGCCGGTGCGGCCCATCCCGCACATGATCTCGTCGGCGATGAACAGCACGTCGTGGCGCGCGCAGATCTCGCGGATGCGCCTGAAGTAACCCGGCGCCGCGGTGACGCAGCCGATCGTGGCGCCGACCAGCGGTTCCGCGACGAAGGCGGCCACACGCTCCGGTCCCGCCGCGATGATCGCGGTTTCGAGTTCATCGGCCGCGCGCAGGCCATACGCCTCCGGCGTTTCGTCTGGCCGGCAATGGCGATACGCGTAGCACGGCGGGATGTGCACCGCATGCGGAAACAGCAGCGGCTCGTAGGGACGGCGGCGGGCAAGGTTGCCGCCGATGGTCAGCGCGCCCAGCGTGTTGCCGTGATAGCTGCCGTTGCGAGAGATGATCACTTCGCGCTGCGGCTGCCCGCGCTCCAGCCAGTATTGCCGCGCCAGCTTCAGCGCGGCTTCGACCGCCACCGACCCTTCGTTGACGAAGAACGCGCGCGCGATGCCGGTGGGCGCGCGTTCGACCAGGTACGACGCCAGCGCCTCCATCGGTTCGTTCGTGAAGAACGACGTATGCACGGCGGGCAGCGTGCGCAGTTGCGCGGTGATGGCGTCGATCACGCGCGGATGGTTGTGGCCGAGGCACGACACCGCGGCGCCGCCGGACGCATCGAGGTAACGCTTGCCGGTCGTGTCGAACAGATAGCAGCCCTCGCCTCGCGCCGCCGTCGGCAGCCGGGTGCGCAGCTGGCGATGGAAGACGGCGCTGGGGCGTTCTGCGATGTTCATAGGTGAACAGAATAACCACATATGGACATTTCGTCCATCCAACCGGACAATCCGGCAACCCCACCCTGCGGCTGGCGCCGGGTGTCCTTCATTCTCGCACCGAGCCTCCCCTTTGACTCCCGGCTTCGCCTCTGCCATTGCTCAACTTCACGCCCGCTTGCCGGCCGCCTGGCATTGGCAGGGTGAACCCAACGCGTGGGTGAGGATGACGCGGCCGGGACAGGCGCTGCATTCATTTCTGGAAGGGCTGACGTTCGCGCCCGATGGCACGGCATTCGTCGCCGATGTGCCATATGGCCGCGTGTTCCGCATCGATGTCGACGGCACATGGTCGTGCGTGCTGGACGACGGCAGCGAGCCCCATGGACTCTGGCATGTCGCGCCCACGCGGATCCTGGTCGTCGACTACGCGCGCGGCCTGCGGGCGCTCGACCCGACGACCGGCGCAGTCGAGGTCGTATGTGCTTCGGCGAATGGCGCTCCGTTTCACGGACTCTCCGACCTCGCCGTCGATGCGGAGGGCAACGTCTGGTTCACCGATCCGGGGCGCTCCAGCCTGTCCGCGCCGTACGGTGCCGTCTATCGGTGGTCGCCGGCGGGCCAGTTGACGCAGGTGCTCGATGCGTTGCCGTACCCCAATGGCGTGGCCATCGCGGACGATGGCGCGCAGGTGCTGGTGGCGATGACGCGGGCGAACGCAGTATGGAAATTCGCGCGGTGCGGCGCCGAGGTGGCCACGCCGATGCTGGGCCACTATCTGCAATTGAGCGGCGGACTGGGCCCGGACGGCCTTGCGGCGGGGCCGCACGGATGCCTGGCCGTCGCCCACGCGCAGGCCGGGTGCGCGTGGCTCTTCGATGCCGTCGGAACCCCACTGGCGCGCATCGTGATGCCCGAGGGACGCTGGACCACGTCGGTGCGGTTCTCGCCGGTCGTGCCCATGCTGCTGCACATCGTCGAAGCGCAGACGGGTTCGATCTACACCTGCGATTGCCGCGAATGGCTGGAGAGAGCGCAATGAAGACCTTGCACGTGGCAGGCTACTGGCCCGCCGTGGTGACCCCCTTTGCGGCCGACGGCACGCTCCTCGTCGCTGACTTCCGGCGGCTGGTGCGCTGGCTGATCGACAGTGGCGCGCAGGGCATCTGCATTGCCGGCGACAACGGCGAATCGTGGGCGCTGACGCCGGATGAGCGCGGGCGCCTCGTGCGCGAGGCGCGCGCCGAGGCGGGACCCGCCTACCCGCTGGTGCTGGGCGCCAGCGCACCGACGACGCGCCAATCGATTGCCT
Source organism: Betaproteobacteria bacterium (assembly GCA_031398535.1). Classification (GTDB taxonomy): domain Bacteria; phylum Pseudomonadota; class Gammaproteobacteria; order Burkholderiales; family Casimicrobiaceae; genus VBCG01. The sequence continues at coordinate 15,735 of JANNNM010000464.1, forward strand.
ACGCGGAAATCGCGGCGCGCGACGGCGCGGACGGCATCCTGCTGATGCCGCAGACCTATGTGCTCAAGGCCACGCGCGCCGAACTGGTCGCGCATTTCCAAAAGGTGGCGACGGCGGTGCCGCTGCCGATCATTGCGTACAACAGTCCGCGCCGCGCGGGCATCGCGCTGACGGTGGATGACCTTGCCGCCATCGCGGACGCTGCGCCCGTCGTCGGGCTGAAGGAATCGACGCGCGAGTTGGCGCACCTGTCCGAGGTAATTCGACGGCTGGGCGATCGGCTGGCCGTGATGACCGGCCCCGCGGCCTTCGTGCTGCCCGGTATTGCGCTCGGCGCGCATGGGTTCATTTCCAGTGGGCCTGAATTGCTTGGCGCGCTGCCTGCGAAGCTGATGGATCTGGGCCGCGCGGCGCCGGGGGCGGAGCATCGCGCCGCGCATCACGCGTTGTCCCGCGTCTACGAGATGCTGATGAGCAGCGGCACGTGGCCTTCCGCGTTGAAGGCGGGGCTGAACCTGATCGGCCAGCCGGCCGGCGTGCCGCGCGACCCGGTGCAGCCGTTGGCCGACGATGCACGCGCGCGTATGGCCGCGTTGCTGCGCGAACTGGGCGCGCCCGTCGCGATGCCGTAGGTCAGCCGCCAAAGAACGCCGCCAGCCGCACCATCGCCAGCGTGTCGCGCGCGCAGTAGGTGCGCAACGCGGTGGACAACGCCTCGCGTCGCGCCGGTGGCGTGGCCGGATCCACCATCTCGAAGTAGATCGGCTCGACCATGTCCCCGCTCTGCACGGTGTCCAGGTTGCCGTAGTCGAGGTCGGGCGCGATGGTCGGCAGCACGCGCTTGATCGACCACGAGCCGCGCATCGCCGGGTGATAGTAGTGCTCGCGCGTGAACGGAAGCAGGTCGAAGATGCGCGCGGCCATGTCCCGCAGCGCGGGCGCAAGGTCGTCGAAGGTCTCCGCCATCTGCATCATCACACC
>JANNNM010000487.1:0-1001 GCA_031398535.1 Betaproteobacteria bacterium
TTCCCGGGCTACCGCCCGCAGTTCTACTTCCGCACGACGGACGTGACGGGTAGCTGCGTGTTGCCGGAAGGCACGGAGATGGTGATGCCGGGGGACAACATCGGGATGACGGTGACGCTGATCCAGCCGATCGCGATGGAAGAGGGTCTGCGTTTCGCCATCCGCGAAGGCGGCCGTACCGTCGGTGCCGGCGTCGTCGCCAAGGTGCTCAAGTAAGGCTTCTAGGCCAGTAGCTCAATTGGCAGAGCGGCGGTCTCCAAAACCGCAGGTTGGGGGTTCGATTCCCTCCTGGCCTGCCAAGGATGGGATGGTTGATCCCGTCCGTGGCGGCAAAAAGCAAGGTTGAAATGGACAAGCTGAAAATCGTTCTGGCGGTGGCATGTGTGGTGGCCGGGGTTGCCGGCTACTACTACTTCGCCGAGTCCGCCCAGGTGCTGCGGGTGCTGATGGTGCTGGGTGGCTTGCTGGCAGCAGCAGGGGTTGCCTGGCTGTCGGCGCCCGGCAAGGAGTTCTTCGCCTTTGCCCAGGAATCCTGGGCGGAAGCCGGCCGCGTGTCATGGCCCACGCGCAAGGAGACGCTGCAGACCACCGGCATCGTCTTCGTGTTCGTGGTCATCATGGCGTTGTTCCTTTTCTCGGTGGACACCGCGCTCGCCTGGATGATCAAAATGCTGACAGGCAGGGTCGACGGATGAGCAAGAAATGGTTTGTGGTCCACGCGTACTCGGGCTTTGAAAAAAGCGTGCAGCGCGCGCTCGTCGAGCGCATCCGCCGTTCCGAGCTGCAGGACCAGTTCGGCCAGATCCTGGTACCGGTGGAAGAAGTCGTGGAAATGAAGAACGGCGCCAAGGCCATCTCGGAGCGCAAGTTCTTCCCCGGCTACGTGCTGGTGGAAATGGACATGACCGACGACTCCTGGCACCTCGTCAAGAGCACGCCGAAGGTCACCGGATTCGTGGGCGGCACGGCCAACAAGCCGACGCCGATCTCGCAGAAGGAAG
>JANNNM010000530.1:0-8047 GCA_031398535.1 Betaproteobacteria bacterium
CGGAAGTCACGCCACGACAACCCGCCCCTGCTGCGCTGGAAGCCACCATGCAGGGCGTGTTCGCCGTCGGCGACGTGCGCTCGGGCTCGGTCAAGCGCGTGGGCGGGGCCATCGGCGAGGGGGCGGCCGTGGTCGCGCAGATCCACCAGTACCTCGCCGCCACTGCCCGCGCGGCCCAGCCGACCTGACTCCGGCGCACGTTGCGGTGCAGTCGAGGGTGCCCAGTCGTACCGAATTCGGCGAGAATTGCGGCATTGACGCATTCATCGCGCGAATTGCCCGCGCCGAACCCAACAACGGTCGACGGTGGGCGCCGATCCCACCGGCCGGATTCGAGGAGACGTGGCCTTGCTGAAACTCCATGCGCTGTGCCTGGTGGTGATGTTGCTCGTCGGCGTGCCGGCTCGGGCCCAGGAACCCGACCACGCCATCCACGAAGCGTTGCGCGGCGTATTGAAGGAGATCGTGACGGCGATCAACAGCGGCCAGTACGACAAGATGCTGCCCTGGATGACGCCCAACGTGGAGGCCACCAGCGTCACGCAGGAAGTGATGTCCAGCCGCGCCGATGTATCGAAGTACTTCCAGACATGGTTCGGGCCCACCGGCTACATGAAGAAGATGACGATGACGCTCGACGCCGACAAGCTGACCGAGCTGTCGCCCGACAAGCGCTTCGGCCTCGTGCGCGGCAAGGCCCTCGAGCATTACGAGGCGAAGGATGGCGACATCTTCGACTTCAATACGCGCTGGACGGCCGTGATGGCGGTCGGTGACGATGGCAAGTGGCGCTTGCGGGCCATCCACTTCGGCACCAACCATCTCGACAATCCGGTGCTGACCAAGGTGCGCAACACGCTGGTGCGTGACGGCATCATCGCCGCGGTGGCGGCGCTGCTGGTGGGCCTGGTGCTGGGATGGTGGATCGGGCGCCGGCGGCAGCCGGTGGCGCGAAGCTAGCGCGCGTCGCGTCACCATGTTGATGAACCGGCATCCTTGCGGATCGTCACGCGCGGAGCGGGCCGCTTGTCGCTCTACGCGCTGAAGCCCGCGTTCCAGGCGTTGCTGCGGCCGCTGGCCGGCGTCATCGCGCGCGCCGGCATCAGCGCCAACCAGGTGACGGTGGCGGCCGCCGTCGTCTCGGTGGCTGTGGGCGCCTTCGTCGCGTGGCAGCTGCCGGATCCCCGGGCCTTCGTGCTGATTCCCGTGTGGATGGTCGTGCGGATGGCCTTCAATGCCCTCGACGGGATGCTGGCGCGCGACTTCGGCCAGCAGTCGCGGCTCGGCACGTATCTCAACGAACTGACCGATGTCGTCGCCGACGCGGCCCTGTACGCGCCCTTCGCGCTGCTCGCGCCATTTGCGCCCGCCTGGGTCGCGGCCGTGATCGTGCTGGCCGTGATCAGCGAATACGCGGGCGCGCTCGGCGCGATGGTCGGCGCATCGCGCCGCTACGACGGCCCGATGGGCAAGAGCGACCGCGCCTTCGTTTTCGGGGCGCTGGGGCTGTGGGTCGGCACGTCGTCGCCGGTGCCGGACTGGGCCGGCTGGATCATGCCGGCGCTCGCCACGCTGATTGCCTTCACCATCGTCAACCGGGTCCGCGGCGGACTCCACGAAAGCACGTGACATGAACGACATGACGGCCGGCCCGCACTTTCGCCTCGCGCACGAGCGAACATTTTCGACGCACGACGGCGTCGATCTCTTCTACCGGCACTGGCCGGCCGTGCGCGGCCCGTCGCGTGGTGCCATCGTGATGTTCCATCGCGGACACGAGCACTCCGCACGGATGGCGCACCTGGTCGACGAGCTGGTGCTGCCCGACTACGACTTCTTCGCGTGGGATGCGCGCGGCCATGGCCGCTCGCCCGGCGCGCGCGGTGATTCGCCCAGCTTCGGCACGTCGGTGCGCGACGTGCAGACCTTCGTCGACCATATCGGCACGCAGCACGGCATTGCAGTGGAGGACATCGGCATCATTGCGCAGAGCGTCGGCGCCGTGACGGTGGCGACCTGGGTGCACGACTACGCGCCGGCCATTCGCGGCATGGTGCTGGCCTCCCCTGCGTTTCGCGTCAAGCTCTACGTGCCGCTGGCGCTGCCCGGGCTGCGCCTGATGCGCAAGCTCCGCGGCAATTTCTTCGTCACCAGCTACGTGAAGCCCCAACTGCTCACGCGCGACCCGTCGCGCATTGCAAGCTACGGCACCGACCCGCTCTTGTCGAAGGCGATCTCGGTCAACGTGCTGCTGGGACTGCAGGAAGCGGCCGACCGCGTGGTCGCCGACGCGCAGGCCATCACCGTCCCCACGCAACTGCTCATCTCCGGGTCCGACTGGGTCGTGCACCATGGCCCGCAGAATGCGTTCTTCGATCGCCTCGGCAGCGCGCACAAGGAGCGGCACGTTCTGCATGGCTTCTTCCACGACACGCTGGGCGAGCGCGACCGCGCGCTGGCCGTCGACCGCATGCGCGCGTTCATCGTCCGCGTGTTCGCGGCACCCCGCGCGCGGCGCAACCTGCTCGATGCCGACCAGCACGGCTTCACGCGCGAGGAAGCCGATGCGCTCGCGGCCCCATTGCCGGCGCTGTCGCCGCGCGGCCTCTACTGGTCGTTCACGCGCGCCGGCCTGCGCTTCGGCGGCCTGCTGGCCGATGGCGTGCGCCTCGGCCATGCCACCGGCTTCGACTCCGGCAGCACGCTCGACTATGTGTACCGCAACTGCGCCAGCGGCCGGTCCCCCGTCGGCCGCCACATCGACCGCACGTTCCTCGACGCGATCGGCTGGCGCGGCATCCGGCAGCGCAAGCTCGACGTCGAGGCGTTGCTGCGCGATGCCATCGTACGGCTGCGCGCCGCGGGCTTGCCCGTCCACATTGTCGACATCGCGGCCGGCCACGGGCGCTATGTGCTCGAAGCAGCCGCCGCCCTGCGGGACCGGCCGGACTCGATCCTGCTGCGCGACTACAGCGAGCGCAATGTCGACGAGGGCACCGCGCTCATCCGCGAGAAAGGGTTCGGCGACATCGCCCGCTTCGAGAACGGCGATGCCTTCGATCGCGCCAGCCTGGCGGCGATCACGCCACGCCCCACGCTCGGCATCGTGTCCGGGCTGTATGAGCTCACGCCCGACAACGCGAAGGTGCGCCAATCGCTGGCCGGCCTGGCCGATGCGATGGCGCCGGGCGGGATGCTGGTCTACACCGGCCAGATCTGGCATCCGCAGCTCGAGCTGATCGCGCGCGCGCTGACCAGCCACCGCCGCGGCGAAGCCTGGGTGATGCGCCGGCGCACGCAGGAGGAAATGGATCAGCTGGTGGCGGCCGCCCGCTTCCGCAAGCTGGCGCAGCGCATCGGCGAATCCGGCATCTTCACCGTGGCCCTGGCGCAGCGCACCGCGGAATGAAACCGGTCACGACTGCACGCGATGCCGTCGAGCCGTGGCCGTGGCGCCGCGCGCTCGCATGGCTGCTGTTCCTCGCGCCGTTCTTCTTCATCACCTACGGCCTCGCCAATTGGTCCGCCGCGCAGCGCACCGACGTGCCGTCGCTGGTGTTCGCCTGGGAGTCGGCGATTCCATTCTGGGCATGGACCATCCTGCCCTACTGGTCGATCGACCTGCTCTATGGTTTGTCGCTGTTCGTATGCCTGACGCGCCGCGAACTCGACACGCACGCGAAACGACTCCTCACCGCCCAGGCCGTTGCCGTCACTTGCTTTGTACTGGTGCCGCTGCGCTTTGCACACGACCATCCCGCCACCGATGGCGTGTGGGGCTTCATGTTCGCAGCGCTGAAGGGCTTCGACCAGCCGTTCAACCAGCTGCCCTCGCTCCACATCGCGCTGGCCGTCATCCTGTGGGCGCTGTATGCGCGGCGGCTGACCGGCATCGCGCGCCTGGCCATGAAGGCGTGGTTCCTGCTGATCTGCGTGTCGGTGCTGACCACGTTCCAGCATCACTTCATCGACATTCCCACCGGATTGCTGCTGGGTGCACTGTGCCTGTGGGCATGGCCGTTCGCGGACGAAGGCAATGGCCATTCGATTGCAGCGCAATGGCGCTGGACAGGCGATCCCGTGCGTTGGCGATTGGCGGCGCTCTACGGGATGGGCAGCGCCATCCTGGCGGCAATGGCCATCGGCATCGGCGGCGCCGCGCTGTGGTTGCTGTGGGGCAGCGTCGCGTTGGTGCTGGTGGCGCTGGCCTACGCCGCAATCGGGGCCGCCGCCTTCCAGAAGCGTGCCGACCGCCGCGTGGCGATCGCGGCGCAGTGGCTGTTCGCGCCTTACCGCGGGGCCGCATGGCTCAATTCGCGCGCCTGGACATGGCGTGAGCCGCAGCCGGTGCCCGTTGCCGATGGCGTGTTCCTCGGTCGCATGCCCACGGCGCGCGATCTCGCTGCATCGACGTTCAAGGGCGTGGTCGACCTCACCGCAGAGTTTGTCGCGCCGAAGACCGACATTGCGTATGTCGCGATCCCGGTGCTGGACCTCACGACGCCACCCGCCGCGGCCTTGGCGCAGGCTGCCGCAGCAATCGAACGGCTGCGCGCCAGCGGCCCCGTTGTCGTGTGTTGCGCACTCGGGTACTCGCGCAGTGCCTGCGCCGTGGCGGCATGGCTGCTGGCCACCGGGCGCGAGACCGATGTCGCCAGCGCCATGGCCACCGTCCGCGCGGCGCGCGTCGCCGTGGTACTGGGCCACCACCATGCCGATGCGTTGCAGGGTCTTCTGCCCCGCGTGGACGCAACCGCCCACGGCGCGGAGTAAACACGATGCATGCCCTCGCACCGCACATGCAGACGATCAGCCTGTTCGCCGGCATCGGCGTGGTGCTGCTGGTCGCGTCGCTGATCGGATGGACACTGAAGGTCACCGTCGCCAAGGGGCAATCGCATGGCGTGATCGACAACCTCAACACACGGATCAAGGCGTGGTGGGCGATGGTGCTGGTGATCGGCGTCGCGTTCATGTTCGGCGACATCGGCATCACGCTGCTGTTCCTGTTCGTCTCCTTCGCCGCCCTGGGGGAATTCACGTCGGTCACGACGCGTGGCGGCGACCACGCCGTGCTGGCGGCATGCTTCTTCGTCGCGCTGCCGGCGCAGTACCTGCTGGTGTATTTCGGCGGGTACGGGTTCTACTCGATCTTCATCCCCGCATTCGCGTTTCTGGTTCTGCCGATCATCATCGTCGCAACGACCGGCAGCGACCGGTTTCTCGAACGCGCGGCCACGCTGCAGTGGGGCCTCGTGCTCTGCGTCTACTGCATCTCGCATGTCCCCGCGCTGCTGACGCTCGACATCCCCGGCTACGGCGGACGCAACCTGCTGCTGATCGTCTTCCTGGTCGTCGTCGTGCAATCGAGCGACGTGCTGCAGTACGTGTGGGGCATGCTCTTCGGCAGGCACCGCGTAGCGCCCGCGCTGTCCCCGTCGAAGACGTGGGAAGGTCTGATCGGCGGCGTCGCCAGTGCCACCACGCTGGGTGCCGCGTTGTTCTGGATCACGCCGTTCAATCCGTGGCAGGCCGCGCTGATGGCGCTCGCGATCAATACGATGGGCTTCTGCGGCGGCCTCGTGATGTCCGCCATCAAGCGCGACCGCGGCATCAAGGACTGGGGCCGCATGATCGAGGGCCACGGCGGCATGCTCGACCGCCTCGACTCGGTGGCCTTCGCCGCACCGGTGTTCTTCCATCTGACACGTTACTGGTGGGCCTAGGCGCGCACACAACCGCCGTGCCGCGGTTCAGGGCGGCGACGCGGGCGGCAGCGGGCCGAAGAACATCCTCTTCAAGCGATCGTGCCCGATCACGCGCGCCAGCTCGCTGGCCACGCAGTACATGAAAATCAGTACGATCAGCAGGATCTGGACGGCCCGGAAGTGCGGCCATACCGTCTCCGCGGGTGGTCAGCTTGCCAATGGATCGTCGGGCGCCGGCGCGACCAGGTCAATGCGGTCACTTGCGGGTGAAGTAGACGTCGTAGGTCTGCTTCGCGACCGCCTGGTAGAACGTGCCGTAGAGACGGTCACCGGCCGCGTCGTAGACCAGTTGGTAGGTCGAGCCCGCGTATCCGCCTGCCTGCAGTTCGAATGCGACGCGCATCGATGCGCCGTCGCGCGTGGCCTGCGCCTTGGCAAAGGGCAACGGCTTCGGATTGAAGTACGAGGCGTCGAGCGTGCCATCCGCGGCAACCTTCTTGATCAGGATCAGGTAGCCGCCGTCGGGACGGACCCAAGCACCTTCCAGCACCTCCATGCCTTTGGCGGCAGCCACCGGGGCGGCGTCTTTCGATTTGACCGCGGGGGCCTGCGCCCACACGCCGGCGGCAACAGCCAGGAACAGCACCGTCGCCGCATACGATCGCAATCCGCCCTGCATCATTTCCATCATCGCCCCTTCGTGCCCGCATCGAGGAGCCAAGACTACGCTATCGCCGCGGGTCTTATGGATCGACGCGAGCGGTCTGCCATTTCCATCCGAGCAGCAGGGCCACGGCGGCATGCAATCCCACCGCCGGCCACAACAGCAAGCCGTGAAGGCCATCCACGATGCCGACGTAGGCGAGGTAGAGCGCGATCAACGCGTTGTAGAGAAGCATCGCGGGGACGCTGCCGGTGTTGACCATGGGACCGCGCAGGCGCGGCCAGCAGGCAATTCCCAACGCCACCAGCGCAATGCCGAAACATCGCCCCAACGATGCGCCAACGCCCGCAATGCCGGTGCCCAGCAGCAGGACGGTCACCAACGCAGGATCCATCATCAGCGCCAGGCCCGTGGCGATCTCGATGACGACCGAGAACGCCAGGGTCCTGCGCAGCAGGCTATCGGTCAACACACTCACACCGAAGGCCCGCGCACAACGCTGCTCACGCCATCAATCCTTGGCGCGTACGGCAGCGGCGGCGGCCTTCTGCTGTGCCGGTGACAACATCAACGGCGGTCCCAACTTCACCGTCAGCTTGTCGATCTTGCCGTTGAAGGCGAACGGCACCTTGTAGTCCTTGTCGTTGACACCCGTGCGGGTATCCACACCCACGTCGAAGGTCTCGTCCGCCACCTGCAGGAACGCGATCGAGTTGGCCTGCTTGCCAGTGGCCACGACCTTGCCGTCCACCTTCAGCACGCCGTCGCCGCCCTTCGCGATGCCCGGTCCGTCATACGTGTAGTCGAACTCGATCACGTGCTTGCCGGGCGTCAGCACATCGGCGCCTTCCCAGTGATACTGCGCGAGGATCAGCATGTTGTAGTGGAAGACGGGCTTGCCCTTCAGCATGTAGAACGCCCAGCCGCCCCAGCGGCCGCCCATCGTGGCCAGCATGCCGTCGCCACCGCCTTGCGGCACGTCGACTTCGGCCGTCATCGTGTACGAACGCGCCAGGATGTTGGGTGCGTTGGCGCTGCCGATGCCGGGGTTCACGCCGGTGTAGGTGAACGTGTTCTTGCCGGCCGTGGCGCTGGGCCGTGGCGCCAAGGCCCGTGCGAACGTATCGTTGTTGAGCGGCAGCACCTGGTACTTCTTCGCCTCCTGCTCCCAGATCGCCTGCATCTGCTTCAGCTTGGCCGGCATCTTGGCCGCGAGGTCATTCGACTGCGAGTAGTCCTCGGTGAGGTTGTAGAGCTCCCACTTGTAGTCCTTGGGCGCGGGCAGTGGCGCGTTCAGGATCCACGGACCATGCGGCGGCGTGGTGTTGGCGTACCACCCATCGTGGTAGATGCCGCGGTTGGCGATCATCTCGAAGTACTGCGTCTTGCGCTTCGATGCGACATTCGTGCTCGCCTTGTCGAAGGTGTAGAGCATGCTCGTGCCTTCGATGGGCTTTTGCTTGATGCCGTCCACGACCTCCGGCTGCTTCACGCCGGTCGCTTCGAGAATGGTCGGCACGACGTCGATGACGTGATGGAACTGGGAGCGCAAGCCACCCGCGTCCTTGATGCGGGCCGGCCACGAAACGACCATCCCTTGGCGGGTGCCACCGAAGTGCGAGCCGACCTGCTTGGTCCATTTGAAAGGCGTATCAAACGCCCACGACCACGCCAC
>JANNNM010000542.1:0-9727 GCA_031398535.1 Betaproteobacteria bacterium
CCCGGCTGTCCCGCCACGATCACCGTCAATCCGGGCGATGCGCCGGGCACGCTGCAGACGCCATGCGGCGGCGTGGAGTTTCTCTCCACCGGCGTGCAACCCAACAACGACGACCGGCAGATCAAGGTCACCCTCGGGTCCACCAATGCTTCGCCGCTCGTCAAGGGCGCGTGGAAGATCACGCTGGTCGGCAACGTCGTCGACGGCGGCAGCCATCCGTTCTCGATCGTCAACGGCGAGGATGTCACCGGCCCGGTGTTCACCGATCACACGGCGCCTGTCACCACCGAGATCCTGACCGATGTATCGAGTTCGCGCCGCGTGATTGCCGTCGCGTCGTACAACACGCGCACGACATGGAACAGCGTCAATGGCCCGAGCACGGACGCCTCGAACGGCGCAGTGGGCGATATCTCCGGCTTCAGCAGCCGCGGGCCGCGACGCAACTGCAGCAACGCCGCCAAGTGTCCGCCGATCATGAAGCCCGAGGTGACGGCACCGGGTGCCAAGATCCTGTCTGCGCTCACGTCAGACAAGGCGAAGCCGGCGGAAGCGTCCACCATCGAAGCCGATGGCGTGCATTACGGTTCCGAGGGCACCAGCATGGCCACGCCGCACATCACTGGCGCCATCGCGCTGATGCTGCAGCAGGACCCGTCGATGACGCCGGAGACAGTGAAGGCACGGCTCTACTCTTCCGTGCAGAGCAATCCGTTCTCCACCAACCTGCCCGTGTTCAATCCCGCCGCCCCCGACCAGCCGCCCAATCCCAACTACACGTGGGGCTACGGCATCCTCGATGCCGCGGCGGCCGTGAAGGCCTCGCAGCCGTCCACCGGCACGCAGGTCACCGCCGTCGAGTTCTACAACGCGGCACTGGACCACTACTTCATCACCTATGTCCCCGGTGAAATCACCAAGCTCGACAGCGGCACCTTTGTGGGCTGGGCACGCACAGGACTGTCGTTCAATGTCTTCGCCGCCACGCAGGCCGGCACCTCCGCCGTGTGCCGCATCTACATTCCACCGGGCAAGGGCGACGGCCACTTCTTCGGCCGCGATGCCAGCGAGTGCGATGGCACGATGAGCAAGAACCCGACGTTTATCCTCGAGTCGTCGAACTTCTTCTATCTCTACCCGCCCAACCTCGGCAATTGCGGCGCCGGACAGGTCAACGTCTATCGCGTGTTTTCCAATCGAGCCGACGCCAACCATCGCTACACGACCGACAAGGCCGTGCGCGACCAGATGGTGGCGAAGGGCTGGATCGCCGAAGGCGACGGCCCGGACATCGTCGTGATGTGCGCGCCGCAATAGCGGCCGGAGATCGGTCCCGCAACGGGCCGCCGCGACCTGCGCTCGCGGCGGCCCGTCAACGGCTCACGAAGTTGAACCACATGACCGGCGTCTCCACCAAAATCCGGCGGCGCTCAGCGGTGCCTGGAAACCAGCGTCCGAGCTGGGCGAGCAACGGCCCGTAGTCGACCCGGGCAGCGCTGCGCAGGAAGGGCCAATCCGAACCCCATGTCAGGCGCTGCGGTCCATAGTGGGTCCGCAGCGCAGCGACATATTCGTCCAAGTCCGCATGCGGCGATGCTTCACGCGAACACCGGATGGCGCCCGAGAGTTTCACCACTGCGCGGCCCGTGGCGGATAACGCAAGCAGCGCTTCGAAGCCCGGCTGGCGAAGACCTCGTTCAGGATTCGGCCGGCCCAGATGATCGATGATCATGCGGACCGGGATCCGGTGCAACAGAGGCGCCAGGGCAACCAGCTGGTCGCCCTCGCATTGGATGTCGAGCAGCATGTCTTCGTCGGCTACCCGGCGAATCAGCGTTGCAAGTACCCCTCCTGCAGCAACGTCGGTGGGCTCCGCCAACAGGTCGAGGCGAATTCCCACGATGCGGTGTGCCAGCAGCGCGCGCAGCCGGCGCCGGTCCGTCGTCAGCGGCACCCGCGTGATCCCCCTGGCGCGTGGGCCAAGCTTCGCCAGCGCGTCGACGAGGCAACGTACGTCGTAACCGTATCCGGACGTCGGGTTCACGATAACCACACGATCGACACGGTGGGCATCCAGCAGCTGCGTCAGGTCAGCGGGCGTTCCATTTTCGTGCGGCTGCGGTTGGTAGGGCGTAGACGGATCGAAGGGAAAGCGCGCGGGATCGAACACGTGAACGTGGGTATCGACGGCTCCACGCGGAACGGCGGGGGCCGCTGCGTTGGCGTCAGCAGTCGCTGCGGGACCTGCACCAGCGCGGATCGGGCTTGCGCGCGAGGTTGCCGCAACCTTGGTTCGCGGCCGCATCAGCACGTGCCTTCAGTGCGCGTCGAGGCGGGCGCGCAGGGCCAGCACCGCGCTGCGCGGGGCCGCCAGAATCGGGATGGTCGTCACGGCGCCCACGGCCTTCATGGCCCGGCTGGTCGAGAAGTGAGCAAGCATGATGGCGTCCACATCGCCCAGTTCCGGCACGGCGTCCGCCAGCAGCCCGTCATGGGTGGCACGGTCGCCCGCTTTCAAGGCCGTCATCGCGGCAGACACGCATACCGTGCGAACGCTCGCGGTGACGCCGTTCGCGCGCGCCGTGGATTCGAACTCGTCCTCCATCGAGGCCACGCTGGGCGCGAAAGTTGCGAGCATGCCGATGCGCGAACCCTGCTTCAGCGCGTCGACAAACATTGCCTCGTTGGGCTTCAGCACCGGTATGGCGACCTCGGCGCTTGCGGCTTCGATGGCGGGCCCGAATGCGGAACACGTATAAAGGATGCCGGCCGCCTCTGCCGCAGCGGCGTAACGGGCCAACGCCACGATCCGTGCGTGCAGTTCCGGCGCCAGTTCCCGCGAGCGTTCGCGGTCCGGTGACAGAGCGTCGTCCAGCAGATTGAAGGGGCGGGCATCCGGCCACAGTTCTTCGAACGCCGCACGAATCGGATCGATGGCGACGGTGACCGCGTGAATCAGCGCGATCCTGGGGGCACGGGTCGCGTCAACCACCACCGTTGCCGCCTTGGTTTCCGCCACGGCTAACCATCATGTCGCGCCTGGTCAGCGCTGGACTGCAGATGCCGGAGAATGTCGTCCAATTCGCGCAGCCAGCGACGCTTGTGGGCGCGGTGGATTTCAACCGCAGATTGCGGATCACCCCGACGAATTGCCTCGACGACGGCCGCGTGGTTCACATTGGAGTACACGGGGGGGGCGCGATGAACGGAGGTCAGCGCGCGAAAGCGATGCGCTTTTTCCAGGTATTGCTTGGCGGTCTCGACCAGGTGCCGATTGCCGCATGACTCGACCAGCAGCACATGAAAGCCGTAGTCGGCTTCATTCCATCGGTCGTGGTCCTTGGCCTCGAGCGCAGCATCCATGGCGGCGATCGCCGCGTCGAACTTCGCCAGTTCTTCCACGGAACAACGGCGCGACGCCAGACGTTCCGCGGCCTCGACCTCGAGGCAGGCCAGCACTTCGGTGATCTCCCGGATGTCGCGCGATGACAGCGCGGCGACGCGCATGCCTCGGCGAGGGGTCAACTCCACGAAACCTTCCTGTTCGAGGCGGATCAGCGCTTCGCGCACCGGGGTACGGCTCATGCCCAACCGCAGGGCCAATTCCGGTTCCAGCGCCTGCAGGCCAGGCGGCATTTCACCGCGGACGATGGCGTCCTTGAGGCGTCGAAAGGCCTGGTCGGCCTGGGTGGACCGATCCGGGACGCCATCGGCCAGGGGGCTTGACGGTGCGCGACTCACGCTATAGGCTTATCAATGCATACATTGTCACAATAAGTGTACGCGATAAAAAAGCACTGAACAAGGAGGTTACATGGTCGCACCCCATCGCATTCCGGACGCTTCCGCCCCAGTTTCCGGGTCGGTCGACCTTGTTCAGTGGACACCTCGGGGCGCGGTCGCCCGGTTAACCGCCATCGTCGTGCTGGCATTTGCAATCATGGCCATGCCCGCCTGGGGCCAGGCTCCTGCTGCCATCTGGCCGAACAAGCCCATTCGCCTGATCGTTCCGTATCCGCCCGGCGGCGGCAACGACAATCTGGCACGCATCTTCGCCGTCAAGCTGGGCGAGCGGCTTGGCCAGCCGGTGGTGGTGGAGAACAAGCCCGGCGCCGGAACGCTGATCGGGACCGAGATGGCCGCCAAAGCGCCGGGGGATGGCTACACTTTCCTCCTCAGCTCGATCGTAACGCATGCATTAGCGCCCGCATTGTATGCCAAGGTTCCGTACGACCCCCTGAAAGACTTCGTGCCGGTCACGATCCTGGCCGTCGCCCCCACGGTTCTCATCATCAACAAGGATCTGCCGGTGAATTCGCTGCAGGAATTGACCGCGCTGGCCAAGGCCCATCCGGGCAAATACACCTTTGCCTCGGGCGGCAACGGCACCACGCCGCACGTCTCCGGCGAGATCTACAAGTCGATGACTGCGACGGACCTGTTGCATATTCCCTACAAGGGGGGCGGTCCCGCGCTGACCGATCTGATGGGCGGGCAGGTCAACATGATGTTTGATACCGCGGCCTCGGCCATGCCGCATGTGCGCTCGGGCAAACTCCGCGCAATCGCCATCGCCACGCCAAAGCGACACCCGGACTACCCGGACCTGCCGACCTTCGCCGAACAGGGCATGCCCGACTACGCGATCAACTCGTGGTATTCGCTGCATGCGCCGGCAGGAACGCCGCGCGACATCGTGTTGCGGGTTCACGGCGAGATCGTGGCGATCCTGAAGCTGCCCGACGTCGCAGAACGCCTGAAGGTGCTCAATGCCGAGCCCGGCGGGATGCCGCCCGACGAGTTCGACGCGTTCGTCAGATCCGAACTAGCGCGCTACGGCACGGTAATCCGGAAAGCCGGGATCAAGCTCGAGTGACGATCCTCATCTTTCCCCACCGCGTCGTCCGCCGGAAACCCGACGGTACGCCATGACCGCCACTTCTTCACTTCGGCTTCTGGTGCTTCCAGGGGACGGTATCGGACCCGAGATTACCGCCGCCACGCTGGGAGTGCTGGAGGCCGTCGATCGCCACTACGGCCTCGGCTTCGCGTTCGAGCACGATCGAATCGGGTTCGAGGCGCTACATGCGGAGGGCACCACGCTCCCGCAACGCGTGCTGGACCGCGCGCGCGAGGTCGATGGCATCCTGTTGGGCCCGATCTCTCATCTCGATTACCCGGCCCGTGATGCCGGTGGCGTCAACGTATCCGCGGCGTTCCGGGTGAAGCTCGACCTCTACGAAAACCTGCGCCCGGCCCGCTCCCGACCCGGGATCGGCCATACGCGGGAGCCGATGGACTTGCTGATCGTCCGCGAATGCACCGAGGGCTTCTATCCCGATCGCAACATGGCAGTCGGTAATGGCGAGTTCATGCCGACCCCCGACATTGCGATGTCCCTGCGCAAGATCACCGCGCACGCATGCGAGCGCATCGCGCGCCGCGCCTTCGCGCATGCGCGAGGCCGCCGGAAACTGGTGACCGCCGTCCACAAGGCCAACAACTTCATCCTCACCGACGGCCTGTTCCTGCGGGAGGTCCGCAAGGTGGCGGCCGAATTTCCCGATGTCGTCCTCGAGGAGGTGATCGTCGATGCGATGGCGGCGCGTCTGGTGCGTCATCCGCAGCGCTTTGACGTCATCGTCGCCACCAACTTCTATGCCGACATCCTGTCCGATCTCGCGTCCGAACTATCGGGCAGTCTTGGTCTGGCGGGTGCAATCAATGCGGGTGAAACGATGTGCGCCGCGCAGGCCCAGCACGGTTCGGCGCCGGACATTGCCGGTCAGGACCGGGCGAACCCCACCTCGCTCATGCTGTCGGCCTCGATGCTGCTGGCGTGGCTCGGAGAACGGCGAGGCGATGCGCGGCTGCTGGACGCAGCGCAGGCCATCGACCGCGCCGTGGACCGCGTTCTCGACGATCCCCCCAAGCGCACGGCGGACCTCGGTGGGCCGCTGGGTACGCGTGCCTTTGCCATGGAAGTGATTCGCGCGCTGGAGCAAGCCCCCGGCCCCTGACCGGCGCCATCAATCCTGGTGGAATTGTGCCCATCGACCGGACCTCGACTCAGGGCCGCACGGCAGGTGTTTCCACCGGCATGCCCGCCGCGCGGGTGGCCAGGAACAGCTCCAGCTCCACCCACTCGATGGCGCCCGGCGCGAAGGGCTCCGCGCGCACGCCCGTCATGCAGCCACGCAGCCGCCGCGTGAGCGAGCCCAGGCCCTGCCACTCCAGCCGGTAGATCGGGTAGCCGGTGGGATGGCCCTGCGGGATCACGCTGCTGCCGAGGCGCTTGCCGGCGTTGTCGTCATGGCATTGCGCGCACGCGAGATCGAGCTGGCCGATGCGCTGGCGGTAGTGCGCGCGGCCGCGCTCGACGTAGGGCGCAAGCGCCGGCGTGATCACCGGCGCGACGGGCATGCCGCGCGACTGGTTCGCGACAAAGCTCTCGATGCCCAGCAGTTCGCGGCTCTCCTGCGTCCATGCGGGCGCCTGCTGGTGGCGCGTGCGGCACAGGTTGATGCGCTGACTCAAGGTCAGCGGCCGCTGCAGCGGCGCGTCGAAGGCCGGATAGCGCGCGGCCACGCCCTTCATCGTGGTGGCCGCGGCGCCATGGCAATCCGCGCAGGCGCGATCCGCAGCGCCGGCCTTGCGCGCCCACAGCGCCTCGCCGTCAGCCACCCACAGCATGCCGGGGTTCATCGCGTCGTCACGCTGCATCGCCTGCGTGGACGCGCCCATGAAGTCGAAGCCGGAACGCCGCGCGTCACCTTGCGCCAGCGCGATGGACGCCACCGCAAAGCTGGCGACGGCCAGGACGGCGTGCGCGGCCGCACGTCTCACGGCGCTCATGTCACCGCGATGGGGACAGATTCGGTCTGCGTGAAGCCGTTGTCGCCCTCCCACGTGAAGGTGAGCGTGCCGCTCTCCGTGGCGATGGTAGTGAACGCGCAGAAAGGATTGGCGGCCACCGCCGCATGGAACACCGCGCTGAACACGACCTGCCCGTTGTAGCGGCACGCCAGACGGCGGATCAGGTCGCGCGACACCTTCTGGCCCTCCGCGCCGGCGCGAAAGCCCGTCTCCATCGGATGCGCGATCAGCGTCCGGATCTCGATGATCTCGCCGCGCCTGGCGGTGGGCGGCACCTTGATCAGCGCGCGGGCCACGTCAGGGTTCCCCTTCGATGCATGCTGCCAGCACCACGACCACGTCGACCGAGCGCGACCAGAACGTGCCGTCGCTCATATGCGCCACCGCGACCAGCTTCTGCGACGTGGCGAGGCGGATGTTGGTGGACACGCGCGCGCGGCCGGATCGCGGCGACAGCGTGAACACCGCCACATCGCGCTCGGGATTGCGTTCGTTGAAGAGCGCGATCGTCGTGACGTGATCGGTGGCCGTCATCGGGCTGTCCACGCTGATCGTGACGGGCACGCTGTTGCCGTTGTCGACCAGCGCGGCGACGTCGAGCGTCACGCGGCCCGGTACCACCAGCTTGCCGCCGGCAAACGCCTCCACCACCGCGGCAAGTTCGGCCGGCGCGGCAACCACGGGCCGGACCACGACATACGCCACGATGCCCGCGCCTGCAGCAAGTAGCTGGCGGCGGCGGCGATCAGGCGAAGGGATGGGTGTGGACATCGCGATCAATCACGCAGCGTGCGCAGAAGCGCGATGACATCCTCGATCTGCTGCGCATTCAGTACCGGCTGTCCGCGCCAGGCCGGGCCGACACGCGCATGATGGTCCGTGCGAAAGTAGGCAGGCATGATCGAATCCGGATTGAGCCGCCGGCTGTCGACGAGCCGCAGACGCAGTTGCGCGTCGGTCCACCGGCCGCCCGCGCCGGCGAGGCTGGGCGCCAGCGTGCCCTGGAACGGCTCTTCGGAGAATGGGCCCGAGTGGCAGAGCAGGCACAACCCGGATTGCCGGCTGGTGACGATGCCGCGCCCGCGCGCGGCGTCACCTGGCGCACCGGACAGCATCGCGGGAATGCCGTCGCCGACCACGGTATAGCGCAAGGCCTCGGCCGGCGCCTGCGCCGACAACGCCAGCGGCGCGGCGCTTGCCATCATCAGGCAGGCCCATCGCGCCAGCCGAGCCGCGTGCGGCCACGCGCGCGTGCCGGGGTTCATCAGGACTGCGCCCGGCGCCGCGCGCCATTTCAACGGAGGGTCACGCTTTCTTCAGGCTGTGGTTCTTGAGCGGCAGGTCGCGGATGCGCTTGCCGGTCGCCGCGAAGATGGCGTTGAGCACCGCCGGCGCCGCCACCGCGATCGTCGGCTCACCCACGCCGCCCCAGAAACCGCCCGACGGCATCACGATGGTTTCCACCGCCGGCATCTCGTCCATCTTCAGCACGCGGTACGTATGGAAATTGTCCTGCTCGATGCGGCCATCCTTCAACGTGCATTCGCCGTACAGCGCGGCGGAGAGTCCATACGAGAACGACCCCGCCACCTGCGCGTCGATCTGCTGCGGATTGACGGCGTGGCCCGGATCGGTCGCGGCGACGATGCGATGGATCTTGAGCACGCCGTCCGCCGACACCGATACCTCGGCGCACGCCGCGACATAGCTGCCGAAACCCATCGCCTGCGCCAACCCGCGATACACGCCGGCCGGTGCCGGCTTGTCCCAACCCGCGCGCTCCGCGACGGCGTTGAGCACGCCGAGGTGCTTCGGTGAATTGGCCATCAGCTTGCGCCGCAGCGCCAGCGGATCCTGCCCCGTCGCATGTGCAACCTCGTCCAGGAAGCACTCGAGGTAGATCGTGTTCTGGTTGAGGTTGACGCCGCGCCAGAAGCCCGGCGGCACCGTCGGGTTGCGCATCGCATGGTCGATCAGCAGCGCGGGGAACGTATAACCGATGGAGGCCTCCGGGCCCGGCGGATTGAGTCCCTGGAACACGGCCGGATCCTTGCCGTTCACGATGTTCTGCGGGAACACGCCGGCCAGGATGGACTGGCCGGAAATGCGCATATGCAGCGCCGTCACGTTGCCTTGCGCGTCGACGCCGGCGCGCAGCTTGCACTGCGTGACCGGGTGGAAGCGGCCGTGCAGCATGTCCTCTTCGCGCGACCAGAGCAGCTTGACCGGAACACCGGGCATCTGCTTGGCGATCTCGACGGCCTGCACATGCGCATCTCGGGCCAGTCCATCGTGGCCGGCATCTTCCCGCAGAACATCAAGGACGGGCGCGACCCGGTCGTCTTCCAGGGCCTGAATTCGCCCGGGCCGGAGGCGTCGATCGGCTACACGGTGCCGAACCTGCTGATCGACCATGCGATGCGCAACCCGCATGTGCCGCCGGGTTTCTGGCGCGGCGTGAACCTGAACCAGAACACGATCTACCTCGAGTGTTTCATCGACGAAGTCGCGCACGCAACGCGGCAAGATCCACTCGCATTGCGCCGCAAGCTGATGGCCAGGCACCCCAAGCACCTCGGCGTGCTGAATGCGGTGGCTGAACGCGTGGGCTGGGGCACGCCGGCGGGGCCGGGGGTCTACCGCGGTCTCGCGCAGACGATGGGGTTCGGGAGTTATGTCGCCGCCTGCGCCGAGGTGTCGGTGAATGACGCGGGCGAACTGAAGATCCACCGCATCGTCGCCGCCACCGACCCGGGCCACGCCGTCAACCCGCAGCAGATCGAAGCCCAGGTCGAGGGCTCGTTCGTCTACGGACTGTCGGCAGCGCTGTACGGCGAATGCACGGTCAAGG
>JANNNM010000566.1:0-6346 GCA_031398535.1 Betaproteobacteria bacterium
TGCTGCTGGCGGGTGTCACGTTCATGGCCATCATGGTGCTGGCGCAGTATGGCTTCAGCCCCGAGGCGCTGTTTGCCAAAGGCGTCGAAGTTCGCACGCAGATTGCGGTGAACGGCGGCAAGACGCCACCTGAAGCAGCCAAGATCGGCCTCGCCATCATGGGGCCGGGTGGCTTCATCAAGGATCCGATCTCCGCCATCTCGTTCGGCATGGCGCTGATGTTCGGCACCGCCGGCCTGCCGCACATCCTGATGCGCTTCTTCACGGTGCCGGATGCCAAGCAGGCGCGCAAGTCCGTGTTGTGGGCCCCCACGTGGATCGGCTACTTCTACGTCCTGATCTTCATCATCGGCTTCGGCGCCATTACGCTGGTGCTGACCAACCCGGAGTTTGCGAACACCGCCACGGGCATCATCAAAGGCGGCGGCGGCTCCGCCAACATGGCCGCCGTGCTGGTCGCCAAGGCCGTCGGTGGCAACATCTTTTTCGGGTTCATTTCCGCCGTCGCCTTCGCGACCATCCTGGCCGTGGTGGCCGGGCTCACCCTGTCGGGCGCGTCGGCCGTTTCGCATGACCTGTACGCCACCGTGTTCAAGAAGGGCAAGGCCGACAGCAAAGCGGAACTCAAGGTCTCGCGGCTGACCACGCTTGCACTGGGCATTGTCGCCGTGGGTCTGGGGATCGCTTTCGAAAAGCAGAACATCGCCTTCATGGTGGCCCTGGCCTTTGCGATTGCCGCCTCCGCCAATTTCCCGGTGCTGTTCATGTCGGTGCTGTGGAAGGATTGCACGACCCGTGGTGCAGTCATCGGCGGTTTCATGGGATTGATCTCCTCCGTGGGCCTGACCATCGTCTCACCCTCGGTATGGGAAGGAACCCTCGGCAACCCCGCCGGGTCGGCGCTGTTTCCGTATTCGTCGCCGGCGTTGTTTTCCGTCACCATCGGCTTTGTCGGGATCTGGCTGTTCTCCATCCTGGACCGCAGTCCGCAAGCCGTCAGGGATCGCGCCGGCTTCAAGGCGCAGCAGGTGCGCTCGGAAACGGGGTTTGGTGCGTCGGGAGCCTCCGGCCACTGACGGGGCGGCAACGCGTTGTTGCTAGCCCGCCGCCAGCAGATGGCGCAGCTTCACGAAGGCCAGCGCGGCCATGACCGCGTCGTTCAGCGCATCGTGGGCATCGCGCCGCGGCAGGTCGAGGTCGTTCATCAGCGTAGCGAAGCGCAGGTCGATATACGGGTTGTCGCGCAAATGTCGCGGAAGCTGCCGGTACTTGTAGTCGTAGTACATCGCGGATACTTCATGACGCGGCTGCGGCAGGCCCATGTTGTCCCCCAGTATCGGGATCAGTGCGCGATCGATCATCGCCACGTCGAACTCCAGGTAGTACCCGACGAGCGGCCGGCTGCCAATGTACTGAACCAGCGTTGTCATCGCCTGTTCCGGCGACGTCCCCTGCGCGACGTCCTGTTCGCGCAACTGGTGAATGCGTACGCTCTCGGGCGACACGCGACGCTCCGGGCGCACCAGCAGCTCGAGCCGCTCGCTGGTCATCACGCGGTTGCCCGCAATGCGTACCGCGGCAATGGAGATGATCTCGTCGGTGTTGACATCGAGCCCGGTGGTCTCGCAATCGAGCGCCACCCACTCGTCAGCCGGCGGTGGATCGAACATGAACCGGAAGCGCCGGTCGTGGAGGTGATACAGGAGCCACATCCGGTTGAGATGGGCGAGCCAACGGGCCGGGGATCCCGCACCCATCACGACACCATGTCGAGATGGAAGTGCTGGCGCAGCAGCGCCCTGAAACGCTTGACGACCGCCAGCGTGTCCTTCAGCAGGTCGCGATCGAGGCTGTTAAGTTTGGACATCTCGATGCCGCCGGACACCGGGCGCCGCGCCGCCATTTCGGTCAGCCCCGCGCGCAGTTTCAATCCCATGAAAAAGTGGAGGCTCTCGACCAGATCCGCACCCATTTCCGGCGTCAGCGTCCCGGCGGCGACCAAGCCCTCGATCCGTGCCGTGGTGGACGTCTGGCTGAGGCGCAGTTCAAGCGCCAGGCTGCGCACACCATGCACCAGCGGAAAGATGCCTGCTTTTTTCAAGTCGAGCACCTCTTCAGCCTGATCGCTCCGCGACAACAAGCGATTCCACCAGCCCCCGCTTTCCTGGAAGGAATTGATCGCCGACGCGAACCGGGCCAGCATCGCCTCGTTGTCGATGACCAGGGCAAAGACACCCCGCCGCACCGCCTCGAGCAGGTTGGCATCGCCCGCCACCGCATGCGCATCGACGAAGATGGCCAGCGACATCAGGCTCTCCGGCGTCGGCATCACCAGCCACTGCCGGGTCATCTGCGCGAAATCGCTGGCTGAGCGCCGCCAACCCGGATTGCTGACCATGATGTTGCCCGGACAATCGGGGTAGCCGAACTCACGTAGCGCAGCAGAAAAGCGGTTGCAGATTTCAGCAAGCTCCGGCGGCGGCTCATATCCATCGCGCAGGACAAGTCCGTTGTCCTGATCCGTCTTCAGCAACTGCTCGCCGCGTCCTTCGCTGCCCATGACGAACAGGCAGCTGTTGGCCACCAGTTCGGGCGGCGCAATCAACTGCCAGGCCCGCTCGAACAGCCGGGCGTTGAGCTCCTGCACCAGCATGCCGATCAGGCCGACCTTGGTGCCACTCTGGTCCAGCAGCGCGATCAGCCGGGTGATGTGCTGTGCAGCCTGCGCGAGCTCCTCGATGTCGTTCGACTCGATGATCTTGATGCTGATCAGGTACGAGTGATTCGACAGAAAACTGAACAGGTCGAGCGCCTCCAGCACGCCGACGATGCGGTTGCTGTCGATCGTGCCGTCACTGGTCAACTTGGTCACGACGACCCGGTGCACCCGCTTCTGGATCATCAACGCCAGCGCATCGCCCAGCTGGTCGGAGGGCCGGACCGAGACCAAGGAGAAGTTGGCCAGTTGGCCCACCGTCAACTCGTCGAGCGGCAGTCCGCTCAGGATGGCCCGCTGCAGCCCTGTATGCGTGAAAATGCCGAGGCGCGGAGGCTGCGACGAGGCGTCGCGCACCAGCACCGTGGTGATGCGCTCCGCCTGGAAAAGCCTGACGACCGACACGATGTCGGTTTCCGCATCCACGAAATGGGGCGGCCGCACGAAGGCCTCGTCGACACGGGCCATGGTCAGCGATTGAAGTTCGTGCCGGCTTTTCCGCTGCGAGATTGCGCTCAGCTTGTTGGATAACTCCGCGAACAGCATCGCCCCGAAAGTGGCGTTGCTGGCGATCAGGCTGCTGACGGCTTCCCGGGTCAGCTGATAGGCGACGACCTCCTCCGCCGCCACAAAGCGGCTGCTTACCCGTCCCGCGACGAGACCCCGTCCGTCGAAGGTATCGTTCGCGCCGTAGACATTGAGAACCTCGGTTCCATCGAACTGGTGGACCAGGCCCTTGATGATGACGAAAAGATGCGTGGGCTGGATACCAACTTCAAGGATTGTTTCGCCCGCGCGAAAGTAGGCGATGTCCACGCTGTCGCGGACCAGCCCCTGCTCTTCGGGACTCAGGCTGTCGAATGGGGATTCGCTGAAATTGAAGGCGTTGGGCATGGTCGGCGCCGCTCCTCCGGTCGGCTTGCACTGACTGCCGGCCACGAGATGTTGCCACTGCCATTCTAGGGGAAATCAATGCAGGAACGGCATCGCGCCAACTTGCATTGCGCGGGCAGCTTGCCGCGGTGAACGAGGCCGGGGCCTGATTCAGCTGTCGTTCATTGCAGCATCCGCAGAACCAGCGGATGCTGCACCTTCCTTTCGGTGCCAATGGCGTAGAACCGTTCCTCAACGCCGTCGCATCGCCCCACCCGCCGTACGCCATAACGGCGGACCAGGTCGTCGTGGACCAGCGACGCCGCCGGAAACACGCCCATGCCGCTGGCGCCAAAGGTCTTCAGCAACGCACTGTCCTCGAACTCGCCCACCACCATTGGGGTGATTGCATGCCGCGCAAACCAGCGATCGAGCAGGGGGCGCACGGCAGCATGTGCCGTGGGCAGCAGCACCGGCACCCGGGCCATCGAGGCCGGAAAACCGCGACGCGCGGTCAAATGCAACGCCGCGGGCGCGTACCACGCCACTTCCGAGTCCGCCAGCGGATGGCTGTAGAGGCGCAGATTCGGATTCGCCGGTGCGGGCCGGTCGGCCAGGACGACATCGAGTCGATGCAATGCCAGATCGCCCAGCAGATCGTCGAACTCATCGACATGACACAGCAGGCGCAGCTCGGGCGCTTCCATGATCGCCTGCATCAGGTGCCGCACCACGAGCTTGGGCAGACTGTCCGCAATGCCAACGGCGAGGCGCATCACCCGCGTGGTGACGGCGTTGCGTACGGCCTCGGGAAGCTTCTCGCCCAGCTGGAAGATCTGGTCGGCCTGCGCCATCGCCGCAACACCGGCTTCGGTGAGTGTCACCCCCCGTCCGGCAGGCTTCAGCAGCGCGTATCCCAGCGAGGCCTCGAGTTCGTGGACCTGGGCGCTGACCGTCTGTACCGCCATGCCCAGCCGGGCGGCGGCGCGGGCCATGCCGCCCTCCTTCGCAACGACCCAGAAATAGTGAAGGTGACGATAGTTGAAGGTGTTTTTCATTGTCCCGTTTTTACGAAGTGATAGTTCTTGATTTTCTTCTTTTTTATACTGTAACGCCAGCCTATCCTGCCGGTGTCGTTCAACCCAACGGAGGCCATGCATGCAAGTGCTCTTTGACTGCCGCGACCGGGAAGCCGCCCGCCTGCAGGATTTCGCGGTGCGCCGCCTGAGTTTCTCCATCCGTCGATTGGCCTGGCTGGTGCCCCGCGCCCGCGTACGGCTTTCCGATGTCGACGGTGCGCGCGACGGCGTGACGAAGCGCTGCCAGGTGGAACTGCAGACCCACGGCGTGGGCACCGTGGTGATCACTGCGCTGGCGCGGGATTGGCGAAGCGCGCTCGACACGGCCATTTCGCGGGCGTCGCGCCTGCTGGCCCGCTCGCTGCGACGCGGCCGTCAGGTCAACCGGCGCCATGCCCCCGCACCGGCGCTGCAGTTCTGATGCCGCTGCGCCGCCGGAACCGGTCCAGCGCACGATGCGCGCGGCATGGCGCAGCGGCGGACCCAGGTTCCGGCGGCGACGGGCATCCTTGACTGCACCTTCCCGATGCTCAATTCGATCACGTCAGCAGGATTCTGTTAAGTGGATGCAGTGTCTTGATTTCTGGTGCTGCCGTTTCCGGGCCAGGCGCCCTGGCTGTGGCTGGTCTTCGTCGGGATCGTCGTCGCACTGCTCGCCTTCGACCTCGGCGTTCTCGAGGCTCATTGCCGGAGGCGTGCTTGTTTCACTTTGGAGGACGCGCCATGGCGCGCAACAGGTCACGGCGCAACGCTAAGGCGCAGGCCGCCAGCAATGCGAACGCGGCGCCCGCATAGAACGTGAACGCGGGACCCTGCGTGTCCCACAGCCAGCCGGCCAGCACGCTGGCGGTGAGCAGCGACAGGCCGGTCACCAGATTGAACAGTCCGAACGCCGTGCCCCGCAGGTCGGGAGGCGCGACCTTGGCCACCAGCGTATCGAGTAACCCTTGCGTCAGGCCCATGTGCAGACCCCACAACGCGGCCCCCGCCAGCACCGCCGGCACGTCGTCCGCACGCGCCAGGACCAGATCGGCCACGACCAATGCCGCCAGACCACTTCCAAGCAACGCGGGCGCATGGCCGCGATCGAACGCCGCGCCCGCCGGATAGGCGGTGAGTGCGTAGGCAAACGTCATCGCGACCATCACCAGCGGCGCCTGCGCCACGGGGGCGCCCACGTTCAGCATGCGCAGAAGCAGGAAGGCCTCCGAAAACCGTGCCAATGTCAGCACCCCCGCGATGCCGACGATGATCCAGAAGCTTCGCGGCAGCCGCCTGGCATCCGTGAAGCGCCAACGCGGTGCCGGGCTGGCCGACGGCTTGCGCGCAGGCTCCTCGACCCCGACGATGATCAGCACGATGCACAACACCGCGGGAATCACCGCGACCCAGAACGCGGCACGGAAGTCGCCTGCGAACAGCGCCATCGCACCCAGCGCCAGCAATGGGCCGCCCATGCCGCCCATCGTGTCGAGCGTCTGCCGCACGCCGAAGCTGCGCCCGCGCACCTCCGCGGGCGTGATGTCGGCGATCAGTGCATCGCGCGGCGCGCCGCGGATGCCCTTGCCGAAACGATCCGCGAAGCGCGCGCCCACCAGCCACGGCAACGTGGTCGCCAGTGGAAATACGAACTTCGACAGTGCTCCGATGCCGTAGCCGAGCAGCACCAGGGGCTTCC
>JANNNM010000571.1:0-1738 GCA_031398535.1 Betaproteobacteria bacterium
GCCGGCAAGAAGCGAAAGGTGGCGCTGGTGGCCTGCATTCGCAAGGTCGTAACCATTCTCAACGCCATGGCGCGCGACCAAAAGCCCTTTACTATGGAGCCCCAACCCGCTTGACATTCAAGACGGTTACTTCAGCCTCGCCTATAAGCGTTCGCTGACGAGTGCTACGATCGTTGCCGATGAAGGAATTGCTGATCGTCTGGCATTCGCAGTTCGGCGGCACCGCGCAGATGGCCGCGGCGGCGCGCGACGGTGCACTGGGCGTGCCGGACGTCGCCGTCACCCATGTCGAGGCGCGGCACGCGGATGCCGCCATGTTCCGCCGCTGCGATGGCCTGGTGCTGGCCACGTCGGAGAACTTCGGTTCGCTGTCTGGCGCAATCAAGGATTTCCTCGAGCGCGTGTTCTACCCCTGCGAACACGCCATGGCCGGCAAGCCGTACACCGTGATCGTGTGCGCCGGCACCGACGGCCACGGCGCGATGCTGCAGACCGACCGCATCATCAAGGGCCTGGCCATGCGCAAGGTGTTGCCGGGCATCATCCATCGCAGCGGCGTCACCGCCCAACCCATACTCATTCCCGCCGAGGTGCTCGACGCATGCCGCAACCTTGGTGCCACGCTCGCGGCCGGGTTGGCAGCCGGGGTTTACTGATGCGGCGCGGGCGCGGTGGTCGGGAAGATGCGTTCGAGCAGCGCGGCGGTGCCGACCTCCAGCAGGTCGAGTACCTTCTCGAAGCCCGCCGCACCGCCGTAGTAGGGATCCGGCACTTCACGCACTGACGTGTTGGGCACCAGGTCGAGCAACAATCCGAGGTGCCCCGCATATCCGTAGGGGCACAGGTCCTCCAGTGCCCGCAGGTTCGACAGGTCCATGGCAAGGATCCAGTTGTACCGCTCGAAATCCACCTCCGAGATCGGTCGTGCTCGAACCATCGCGATGTCGTAGCCACGCTTGCGCGCCGCGTTGATCGCGCGCCGGTCCGGCGGATCACCGACGTGAAAACCGTGGAGGCCCGCGGAATCGATCGTCATCATGTCGAGACAACCGCGCTGCCGCGCGGCGGCGCGAAACACACCCTCCGCGGTGGGCGAGCGACAGATGTTGGCCATGCAGACAAACAGCACACTGGGTTGCATGGCCTCCATCGATCGTCCTGCCGGGCTACTGCATGAACCAGCCGTGGCTCACGACGAGCGACTGGCCGGTGAGCGCATTGCTGGGGAAGCCGGCGAACAGCACGGCGACTTCGGCCACGTCCTCGAGGGTGGTGAACTCGCCGTCGACGGTGTCCTTCAGCATCACCTTCCTGATCACCTCGTCCTCGGAGATGCCGAGGATCTTCGCCTGCTCCGGAATCTGCTTGTCGACGAGCGGCGTGCGCACGAAACCGGGACAGATGACGTTGGCGCGCACGCCCTTCGATCCGCCCTCTTCCGCGATCACCTTGGCCAGGCCGATCAGCCCGTGCTTGGCGGTGACATAGGGCGCCTTCAGCTTGGAGGCCAGCTTCGAATGCACGGAGCCCATGAAGATGATGCTGCCGCCGCGACCCTGCGCATACATGTGCTTCAGGCACGCGCGTGAGGTCAGGAACGCACCGTCGACGTGGATGGCCATCATCTTCTTCCAGTCGGCATACGTGAAATCCTGCACCGGATGCACGATCTGGATGCCTGCATTGCTGACGAGGATGTCGATGCCGCCCAGTGCTGCCGCGATCGCTTCCACGCCAG
>JANNNM010000173.1:0-1019 GCA_031398535.1 Betaproteobacteria bacterium
GCATCCTCGACATCTTCATCCTGATCGCGTTTTCCGCGGAGATGATCTGGATGCTGTGCATCTCCAGTTTTCCGCTGCGCTACATGCTCGAGAACTGGCTCAACCTGATCATCATTGCCGGCGCGGCCGCCGCGATCTTCGGCTCGGACACCGGCTGGATCGCCATCGTGCGCGGCATGCGCGCCGCCATCGCGGTCCTGGTGGTGGTGCGCACGGCCGCCGAATTCCACATCCTGTTCACCCGGCGCGGCGCGCCGCTGCTGCTGGGCGCGG
This sequence comes from Betaproteobacteria bacterium, assembly GCA_031398535.1. Lineage (GTDB taxonomy): Bacteria > Pseudomonadota > Gammaproteobacteria > Burkholderiales > Casimicrobiaceae > VBCG01. The sequence continues at coordinate 274 of JANNNM010000173.1, forward strand.
GCGTGATCACGATGCTGCTGGCCGGCGGGGTGTTCTACTGGCTTGACCCCAAGATCACCAGCTACGGCGACGGCCTCTGGCTGGCTTTCATCACGGGGACCACCGTCGGCTATGGCGACGTCGTGCCGTCCACTGGCGCCACACGGGTGTTCGCCGCGGTGATCGTGCTGGCCGGGGGCGCGTTGATCGCGCTCTTCACCGCGAACATCGTCGCGTTCTTCATCGGCCGTGAGGACACCCGGTTGCGCGAGGACCTGCACCACGACATCATCGAGCTCCGCAAGGAGAACGCCCGCCTGCTGGCCGCGGAGGAATGGCGCCTGAGCCTCGAGCTCGACGTGCAGTTGAAGAGCATGCGCGAGGAGGTGGCAGCGTTGCGCCGCGACCTGGCGGCCATGCACGCCAACCTGCCCGACACGCGCGACAAGTCCTAGCGCGACGGCGGGATTGCGGGTCAGACCGCCAGGTGCGAGCGCACGTTGTCGGCTTCCATCGTCGCGCCGTCGCCGCGCGCCACGACCTCGCCGCGCGACAGCACCACGTAGGTATCCGCCAGCGCGCGCGCGAAATCATAGTACTGCTCTACGAGCAGGATGGCCATGTCGCCACTGCTCGTCAGCTTGCGGATCGCGCGCTCGATGTCCTTGATGATCGAGGGCTGGATGCCTTCGGTGGGTTCATCGAGGATCAGCAGCCTGGGGCGCAGCGTCAGCGCCCGGCCGATGGCCAGTTGTTGCTGCTGACCG
>JANNNM010000622.1:0-2257 GCA_031398535.1 Betaproteobacteria bacterium
CATGCACGGTGCTTGAAAATCCGCATTGCGGGCTCAGCGCCAGCTGGTCGAGCGGCGCGTATTGCGCGGCCTCGTCGATCCGGCGCTTCAGCGTGTCCTTGCTCTCCAGCTCGCCGAACTTCGTCGTGACGAGGCCCAGCACCACGACCTTGCCGGGCTTCAAAAAGCGCAGCGGCCGGAAGTCGCCCGAGCGGTCGTCGTCGTACTCCATGAAGTAGGCGTCGAGGTTCATCTCGGACAGCAGGGCCTCGGCCACCGGTTCGTAGTTGCCCGTGGCGGCCCAGGTGCTCTTGAAGTTGCCGCGGCACAGATGCATCGCCAGCGTCATGCCGGCGGGTTTGTGCGCCACCACCTTGTTGATGAAGCCGGCGTAGCGATGCGGCAGTTCGTCCGGGTCGTCGCCGCGCGTGCGCGCAGCCTCGCGCATCTTCGGGTCGCACAGGTACGCCATGTTGGTGTCGTCCATCTGCACATAGCGGCAACCGGCGTCGAACAGCGACTGCAGCTCCTGGCCGTAGGCGCGCGCAACGTCGTCGTAGAACGCGGGGTCCAGTTCCGGATAGTGCCGGCTGCTGATGCCGGCGCGGCCGCCGCGGAAATGCAGCATCGTCGGGGAGGGGATCGTCACCTTCGGCGTGGCGCCGGGCGCCTCGGCCTTCACCTGAGCCTGCAGGTACTCGAAGTCAGCGCGCTGGATGTCTTTCGTGTGGCGCACCTTGTCGACCACGCGCATCACCGGCGGCGACAGTTCCTGCGAGCCATCGGGGCGCTGGATCATGACCGGGTCGGTGGTCTTCACGCCACCGAGCTGCGCCAGGAAATCGATATGGAAATACGTGCGCCGGTACTCGCCGTCGGTGATCGACTGCAGGCCGACATCGCGCTGGAAGCGCACGATCTCGGTGATCGCGCGATCCTCGACGGCGCGCAGCGCCTCGGCCGTGATGTCGCCGCGTTCGCGTGCCGCGCGGGCCTCCAGCAGGTAGAGCGGACGCAGAAAGCTGCCGACATGGTCGGCGCGAAACGGCGGGGTGGTACGGACGGTCATCGGCGGGTTCCCGGGGGGCGACAAGGCGACGGTGGTTCGGCAACGCGAGAGGTTACCTGCAATCGAGCCCGGATTGGAAAGCGCGCGTGCGTTTTGCACTGCAATACGAGCGCATGGTACGGTTGAAGCCATGCGTTTCGTCGGCGACTTCACCATCGATCCCGCGGTCTGCGACCGCCTGGTCGACCTGCACCGGATGTGCGACCGCACGGGCCTCGTCAAGCGCGGCAGCATGGGCAAGGCCGGCGCCGTCGTCGTGGACGTGGCCAAGAAGGACTCCTTCGACGTGGCGGTCTCGGCCATCCCGGAGGCCTTGCAGGACGAGTACGGGATGCCCGCCTACTTTGCCGAACTGAAGCGCTGCGTGGACCTGTACATGGAGCAACATCCGATCCTGCAAAGCATCGGCCGCCATGGACTGACCGAATCGCCCGCCATCCAGCACTACCGGCCGGGCGGGGGCTTCAAGATGCCGCATTTCGAGCGCAGCGCACTTGCCAACAGCACGCGGATGCTGGTCTGGATGACCTACCTCAACGACGTGACGGACGGCGGGGGCACCCACTTCACCTATCAGCAGCACACCTTCGAGTCGCGCAAGGGCCGCACGCTGATCTGGCCGCCGGATTTCACGCACACGCATGCCGGCGTGGTCTCGCCCACGCAGCACAAGTACATCATCACCGGGTGGCTCAACTTCGTGCCGGCGTAGGCGGGCGGGTCGAGACTTCGAGCAGCCGGTAGCCGGTACGGCCGGGGGGGAGGGCCGAAACGCTGCCGTCGGGATTCGCACTTTGCAACTTCGTGTCGGCGATGAACAGCAGCCGGTCCCCCGCCACCACGCCCGTGGTCGGGTTGAGAAAATCGGCGTGCCCGCGCATCAGGATCGCGGCCCGCGCGACGCGCGCCTTTCGTACATCGATCGTCAGCGCCCAGACACGCGTGCGGCCCACGAGGTTCTGGAACGCGATGACGCGGCCGCCGGCCACGGCCAGGCCGTCGATGCCGCCCAGATAGAGGTCGTCGGGCGTGCCCAGCCGGACCACGCGCGGCGCCGGTCCGGCCGGATCGACGACCAGTGCCAGGCGGTCGAAGTCCGCCACTAGCAGATGCCCGTCCGGCAATGCCACGATGCCGTTGGGGATTTCGAACGTATCGTTCGGCAACAAAACCTGCAGCGCTTCGCCATTCGGCGGCAACCGATAGATG
>JANNNM010000629.1:0-3718 GCA_031398535.1 Betaproteobacteria bacterium
CCCCGAACAACCCCACCGGCGTGCCGCGCACGCCGGGCGCGAACGCGAACAGGCCGCCCGACAGCGGCGCCTTCGACAACGCATCCGTGGCGAGACGCAGGCGCGCCGTCGTGATGTACAGCGTGGCGAGGTCGTGCCCGCCAAAAGCCACGCTGGTCGGACGCGGCACCGGCAATCGAACGGTCCGCTGCAGCGTGCCCTCCGGCGACCAGCGTTCGATGCGCCAGCCATCCCAGATCGCAATCCATATGCTGCCTTCGGCGTCGACCGCGAGTCCGTCGGGCTTCACGCCTTCGGGCCACGCGGCGAACGTGCGCCGGCGCGCCACGGTGCCGCGCTTCGGATCGAGGTCGTACGCGAACACCGTGCGGCCCGCCGACTCGGTGAAGTAGAGCGTCGCGCCATCGGGCGCAAAGCCGATGCCGTTGGCGACGGTGAAGCCCGTGTCGATGCGCACTGACGCGCCATCGGGATCGACCCGCAGCAGGCTGCCGCGCCCCGGTTGTCCGCCGGGATCCATCGTCCCGATCCACAGGCGTCCGCGGGCATCGCACTTGCCGTCGTTGTAGCGATTGCCGGCGCGCTTGCCTTCCGGATGCGCGAACAGCGTGTCGATGCCGGATTCAGGATCGTGCAGGCGCAGCCCCGAGGGTTGCGCCAGCAGATGGCCACCGGCGCGACGCGGCACGGCCACGCTGGTCAGGCGGGGCAGCGGTGCCACCTGGTGCACGGCCTTGGTTCGACCCTGTGCCGGGACGAGCCGATGCAGCGCCGGCGCCAGCATGTCCACCCACACCAGCGCAGCGTCGCGGTCGTTCCAGTACGGGGCCTCGCCCAGCAGCGCGCGCGCGTCGACGACGCAATGCACGCCGGGCGTGACGCGGCCTTCCGGCGGCGCGGGCGCCAGCGACATCGTCGTGCCGCCGGCGTTGTGCGAGAGCCGCCGCGCCGCTTCCATCAGGGGCGGCGCGAGCGCATGCAGACGCTCCGGTGGCAGGCGGAAGGCGGGACCGACGACGCCGATGGCGGCTACCGCGACGCCGCGATAATCGAAGAGCGGTGCGGCGACCGCGCTGGTGCCCGCCGCATCCGCGCCCTGCACGTAGTAACCGCGTCCGCGGGCCAGTTCCAACGCGATTTCAAGCGGCGCGCGGCGTGCCGGGGGAAGCGCGTCGAGCAGCGCGCGGGTTGCTGCAGGCTCGAGGTACGCGACGATCGCGCAGCCCAGCGGACTTTCCCACCACATGCTGCGCGCGCCGATGTCGGCGGCCAGGCGGATGGCCTGCCGTCCTTCGGCGGCGTCGCCGATCACGGCGGCGTCGCCGTCAAGCATGCCGAACTGCACGGTTTCATCGGTGGTGTCGCGCAGCGCGGCAAGCGCCGGCGCGGCCGCGGCGCGCAGGTCGAGGTCGGTCCACACACCATGGGCCAGTTCGAGCAGGCGATAGCCCAGGCGCCATGACCGGTCTGCCGCATTGCGGCGCAACAAGCCGCGGCCTTCCATCGCCGTCAGCAACCGATGCAATGTGGATCGTGGCAGCGCCGAGCGTTCCTGCAGCTCGGCAAAGCCCGCGGAAGGCGCGGCCGCGGCGACAAGATCGAGGAGGTCCATCGCCTTGTCGAGCACCGCGGCGCCCGCGACGCCGCGGTCGGCAGCAGGGATGGTTCGCGTGTCGTCCTTCGAGGCGGTGGCGCGCCCGCGTACTGTGCCCACTTGACGTTCTCCTGAAGCCCTCTACACTGTTCCCAAACTATAGCACTGTCATCCCACCATGTGGGAGTACCGGTGCACCCCCCGAGGAACCCATGCCGTCGACGCAAACCCTGCAACCGCTGGCCGGTGTCTATCCGATCCTGGCCACGCCGTTTCGCCCCGATGGCGCACCCGATGAGGCCGACCTCGCGCGGCTCATCGATTTCATCGTCGCGGCGCGCGCGGACGGCATCGTGTTTCCAGGGGTGGCCAGCGAATTCGAGACGCTGGCGCCGGACGAGCGACGACGGCTGGTGGAGGCCGTCGCACAGCAGGTCCGCAGCCGCATTCCGCTGGTGATCGGCGTGTCGGCGGCGGATGCCGCGACGGCCGAAGCGCTCGCGGCGCATGCGCGCGCCGCGGGCGCGGTCGCGCTGATGGCCGTGGCGCCCACGACGCTCAAGGGCCAGCCCGCGGCGATCATCGATTACTACACGCGCATCGCCGCCGCGGGCGTGCCGATCATCCTGCAGAACGCACCGCCGCCGGCCGGATGCGCGCTGTCGCCCGCCGAGGTCCTCGACGTCGTCCGTGCCGTCCCGGGGATCCGCTACGTGAAGGAAGAGTCGCTGCCCTGCGGCCAGCGCATCACGGCGCTGCTGGGCGCCAGGGTGCCGCAGCTCGTCGGCGTGTTCGGTGGCGCAGGCGGGCGCTACCTCACCGACGAGCTGGCGCGCGGGGCCTGTGGCACGATGCCGGCCTGCGAGCTCACCGATCTGCATGCCCGGCAATTCGCGCTGCATCGCGCGGGCGACCGCGACGGCGTACGCTATCTCTTCAACCGGATGCTGCCGCTGCTCAATTTCCAGGCCGTGTTCCGGATGGCAATGACGAAGGAAGTGCTGCGCCGCCGCGGCGTGATCACTGCGACGCACGTGCGCGCCGCGGGACCGCGCTTCGACGCCGGCGATCTCGTGGAGCTGGATGCATTGCTGGCCGATGTGGCCGATCTTTTGCCCCTGCCGGCCTCCGCCGCACGGGCTGCCTGATCCTTGCAAGGAGAAACGACGATGAAACGATGGACACGATTGGCCCGCGGCCTGGCCGTGGCATGCGTGCTGGCCGTCACGGCCGCCCCCGGCGCGCAGGCGCAGACCGTGCTCGACTTCCCGACATGGCAGGCGGAGGAGCCCGGCATCTCGACGTGGTGGAAGAACCTGATCGCCGCGTACGAAAAGAAGTATCCGGACGTCAAGATCAACATGCAGCAGATTCCGTTTGCGCAGTTCGTGAAGCAGATGACGGTGCGCTTCGCCGCCGGCACGCCACCCGACATCGTGCACCTGCCGGCGCGCGACTTCGCGAGCTTCGCCGACCAGGGCTGGCTTGAACCTCTCGATGCGCGCCTCGCGGCCACCGACATCCCCGCCAACTGGCCGCCGCTGCAGGCCGACATGCAGTGGCAGGGCAAGACGCAGGGCGTGCTGCTGATGGGCTACGGCGGCATGCTCTTCTACAACGAGAAGCGGTTGAAGGATGCCGGCGTTGCCGTCCCGAAGACGCCGGAGGAATGGTTGAACGCGATGAAGGCCACGACGGCCGCCGACAAAGGCCAGTTCGGGCTATCGACGATCACCGCCGAGCATCCGAACATGGTGGTCGAGATGGCCTCGTGGGTGATCGGCTCGGGTGCCGACTGGCTGAAGGGCGGCAAGTACAACTTCAACGACCCGGCGGTGGTCAAGGCCGTCGACAACTGGCGGCAATCCGTGGCCTATGCGCCGAAGGGCACCAACTCCGCGACCGCGCGGCAACTCTTCGTCGACGGCAAGACCACATTCCTGCGCGATGGCCCGTGGGTGTGGGGCGTCGTGGAGAAGGCACCGGCCGTCGAACGCGCGGCCCGTCACGCTGATGGGCGCCTGCTCGCCCGACTTGCAGACCCTGACGGCCGACGACAATCTCGAGGGCGACGGCATCCACGTGGACCCGATCACGCCCCTCGACGGCATGTCGATCTGGACC
>JANNNM010000664.1:0-11712 GCA_031398535.1 Betaproteobacteria bacterium
CCCCGCGCGCTTCAATGCCGCATCGAACACGGCATCCTGCGAGACCAGCGGCGCGCGATTGTCGCGATGCGCTTCCGCGTCTTCGGCAGCCAGGCCACCCTTCAGCACCACCACGGGCTTGATGCGCGCGGCTGCGCGCAATGCCGACAGGAACGGCCGCGCCGCGCCCACCGATTCGACATACAGCAGGATGCCGTCGGTGCCGGGATCGAGTACCAGCGCATCCAGCAATTCGCCGAAGCCGATGTCGATGCCGCCGCCCAGCGACGTGACCGTCGAGAAGCCGATCTGCATCTGCGTGGCGAAATCGAGCATCGCCGTGCACACGGCCCCCGATTGGGAGACCAGCGCCAGCCGGCCGGGCAACGCGGTGGGCGCGCAGAAGGTGGCGTTGAGGCCGATGTCGGTGCGCACGATGCCGAACGCGCCGGGACCCACCAGCCGGATACCGCGGCGCTTGGCAATCGCCAGCACCTCCCGTCGCCAGACCCGGCCCACCGATGGATTGTCTGTGTCCGGGAAGGACATCAGCACGGCGGCGCGAATCTTCGTCTTCGGGTCGTCGAGGATCTCCGGCACGGCAGAAGGCGGTGCGGCGATGATCGCCAGGTCCACCGGTTCGCCGATGGCACCCAGCGACGAATAGGTGCGGCGGCCGAACACGCGGCGGCGGTTCGGGTTGACCGCATACACCGGACCCTTGAAGTCGCCGGCCAGGATGTTCTCGTAGACCGTGCGCCCGAGCGACCCCGCCTGGTCGGACGCGCCGACCAGCGCCACCGACTGCGGTTTCAGGAGCGGGGAGAGATAGTGCTGCATCGTCGGGTTGCGCCTGTACAGGCATCGGCCTGCGAACGAGTCTACTCGACCGGAGGCCCCGGGTGAAACGGGACACGCCGCAGGGTCAGGGGCCTCGGCGACGTCCGCTATACTCGGCCGCGCCGCGCGCTGTTCTCTTGATCGCTTGGCGCGCCGGCAGCGCAAACGGGCCTGTAGCTCAGACGGTTAGAGCAGAGGACTCATAATCCTTTGGTCCCTGGTTCGAATCCAGGCAGGCCCACCAGACCAGCAGGTGATGGAGCGACATTCGCCCCATCGTCAGTTTTCGATTCCACCCACCAGGACCCGCGCACATGGCGCACGCATTCAAGCAAGGCCTGCGATGACGCTGCGCGTCGGATTCACCGGCGGTGGCAACATCACGGATACCCATATCCGCGCCGTCCAGGACGTGCCCGGTGTGCAAGCGGTCGGTGTGTGCGGCCCCAACACCGCCAAGGTCGACGCCATGGCGGCGAAGCATGGCCTTGTCGCGGCGCCCTCGCTCGCGGCGCTGCTCGACGCCACCAGGCTCGACATCGTCTGCATCGGCTCGCCTTCCGGCGTGCATGCCGACGAGATCGCGCTCGCGGCGTCCCGCGGCTGCCTTGTGCTGTGCGAGAAGCCGCTTGACGTCACGCGCGAGCGCGTCGACGTGGCCATCGAGGCCGTGGAGCGCGCGGGTGTCTCGCTCGGGTTGTTCTTCCAGGATCGCTGCACGCCCGCCTTTCGCGAGGCGCGCGACGCCATCGCGGCCGGCCGGCTGGGGCGCATCCTGCTGGTGGATGCGCGGGTCAAGTGGTGGCGCACGCCCGAGTACTACAAGAGCGCCGCGTGGCGGGGCACGCCCGCCCTCGACGGCGGCGGCGCGCTGATGAACCAGGGCATTCACACGATCGACCTGCTGCTCTACCTGCTGGGCGACGTGAAGGAGGTGCAGGCGCGCACCGCCACCGCGCTGCATGCGATCGAGGTGGAGGACACGCTGGTGGCGACAATGGTGTACGCGTCGGGTGCGCTTGGCACCTTCCACGCGACAACCGCGGCATGGCCCGGCTACCCGCGCCGCATCGAGATCAGTGGCACCGAGGGCACGTTGCAACTTGAACACGACCGGATCGCAGGGTGGGACCTCAAAAGCGGGCACGTGGCCGGCGCCACGCTGACCAGCGCCTCCCAGAGCGCGTCCACTGCCGTGGTCGCGGATGCCACGCCGCACCGCCGCGTCGTGGAGGACTTCGTCGAGTCACTAGTGGCAGGACGGCGACCGGCCTGCGACGGGCGGGAGGGCCGCCGCAGCATCGCGCTGGCGCAGGCGCTCTACGAGTCCGCGCGCACGGGCAGGACCATCCAGGTCGAGTAACGCCACGGGCCTGCCCACCCCGGTTGACGACCCCGTTGCTCGACCGGTGGCCTTGTCTATCCGGTAACATCTTGTTACATTCCGGCAGCGCTGCGGCCACCCATGCGGCTGCACCAGGCCGCACCGTTTCCGGTGTCGTGGAAGAGACCGATTCAATCGGCACGATCCACGCCGTCGTCCATGTTCTGTTGGGGGAGAAGAACATCGAGTCGAAAGTGGAGTTCGCTCCGGTCACGGAGCCACGGTGGCGCGCGCGCCCGGCCAGGCGCGCCCCTGGCATCTCTTCCCATACCGTGTTGATCGTCGCCGGGACCCGCCCCGAGTGCATTAAGCTCGCGCCGGTCATCCATGCGATCGCGCAACGCAACGACATCGACGCGATCGTGGTCAACAGCGGGCAGCACGTCGATGCGGTGCGCCGGATGTTCGACGGCTTCGGCATCGAATGCGATCTGACGGTCCCCTCGGAGGCCTGCGCGGCGAACCTCGTGACTGCCGTGCGCCGGATGACGCAGCGGCTGCGCGAGGTCATCGACGCAACCCATCCGGCGATGGTGCTGGTCCAGGGCGACACGCTGACCGCATTCGCCGGCGCCCGCGCCGCCCATGCGGCGGGGGTGCCGCTGATCCATGTCGAAGCAGGATTGCGGGCGCCGACCGTCGCCGATCCGTTCCCGGAAGAGTGGTTCCGCCGTCGCATCGCGCGTTGCGCCGACCTGCACTTCGCGCCCAGCGCGTCGGCCGCGCGCAACCTGCAGGACGAAGGCATCGATCCGCGGACCATCCACCACGTCGGCAATACCGGCATCGACAGCCTGCGGGCGCTGCTCGCCACGCTGGTGCCGCCGCCAGCCGCGGCCCCGGCGCCGATGCCGCACGTGCTGGTGACGTTGCACCGGCGCGAAAACTGGGACGGCAATGCGGACGTCGTGTGCGACGCGCTGCTCGCCGTTGCCGCCGGCCATCCGGCGCTGCGCTTCGTCCTTCCCGTGCATCCGAATCCGCGCATCGCCACGCGGTTGCGCCGGCGGTTGGGCCCGCACCCCCGCTTCGAGTTGGTCGCGCCGATGGAGTATCGCCACTTCGTCGCGATGGCGGCCACCGCGCAATTGCTGATCAGTGACTCCGGCGGCATCCAGGAAGAAGCGCCGCACCTGGGCGTGCCGCTGCTGGTGCCGCGCACGTGCACCGAGCGGCCCGAGGGTGTCGCCACCGGCTTCGTGCGCCTGGTGACAATCGACCGCGATGCGATCGTCGCCGCCGCCACGGCCATGCTGGCGGCGCCGCGGCGCGCCGGCCTGCCCTTCGACCAGCACGCGCCCTTCGGCGCGGGCGATGCGGCAGAACGGATCGTGGGCGTGCTGGCCGCGCTGGTGGCTGAAGCGGTCGCTGCGTGACGGCGGAACTGGCGACGCCGCTCGCGACATCGTCGAACGACGACCACCAACCGGCCCGCTGGCTGCTGCGTGGCCCGGCGCAGTTGGCCACCGGTCCGCATGCCGGCGCCGTGCTGGGGTCGATTCCTGCCGATGGCAGCGCGGCGTATGGGTACCCCGAGATCACCGGTTACTGGCTGCATTGGCTCGCCTGGCGCAGCCGGCGCGCGGGCACCGTCGCCACGTACGCACCGCACGCCGCAGCCGCACAACGCTGGCTTGGCGTCTGGCTGGCCTCCGGCTCGCCGCTGCCGATGCGTCTGCATCTCGCGGGGAATGTCGACGATTGGCGCAACCGCACCGAGTTCTGCTTCGACCTCGCGTTGGTGCTGCGCGGCCTCGGCGCCGCTGGCGCCACGGGCCTCATCGTCCCGGCGCCGCGCGTCGTGGATGGCGTCACCGCAGCTCTGGAGCGGCTGATCGCGGCCGATGGCATGTTCGACGCCTGCAGCGCGGCCGCCCCCGGCCATTCGCTGCCGGTGCGCTGGTCGACGCAGCGCGGTGGCTTCCTGGCCAAGGCCGCAGCGGGTGTCCTCAGTGCCAGCCACCTGCCGGGCGTCAGCCCAGCGCTAGTGAACGCCGCGGAGGCCACGTGGCGCGCCAGTCTCGACGCGGCGCTGGAAACCTCCCACGACGAGCTGCATCCGCAGTTGTATGCGTTCGAGGGCGTGTTAAGCCGGCCGCATCATCCGCATACGGTGGCAGCATTGCCGAGGATCGCCGCCGCGATCGACGGTCTGCTCGGCCTGCAACGCCACGGTGGCGCCAACGACGCCACGTTGCCCGAACGGCGCAGTGCAATGGCGACTGAAGAACAACCGGCGCGCGTGGATGTGCTGGCCCAGCTGCTGCGCATCGCCTGCCTGCTGCAGCAGTGGACCCCGGCCTGGACGCCGGACCGCAGTGCGTTGACGCGGATCCGCGAACTGCTCGCCGCGCGCGTGCGCGCGGACGGCTCGCTCCCCTTCGCGCTGAATGAAGCGGTCCCCGTCAGCAATGTGTGGGCCGCCATGTTCGCCGACCAGGCGCTGGCGCTGGCGGCGCACCCGCATGCCGCCGATGTTCGCGCCGCGGATCCGCTGATCGTCTGAACGCGCAGCATGCCGGCCGGAGAACGCCCGTGCCGCATGCGAAAATCAACGGCATGTGGGGAACCAGCTGGCGACAACGACTGCGCCTCGCGCCGCTGTATGGCGCGTTGCTTGCGGCCGATGTCTGCGCGCGCTTGATGCCGGCACGCCCGGCGCCGCGCCATGCGCCATGGGAGCCGGGGTTCTCGATCATCATCCCGGAGCGCGCGGCCCCGGCGATGCTGGAGGAAGCCCTCGCGGCGGTCACGATCGCGCTGGATGGCATCGGTGAACCCAGTGAGGTGATCGTCGTCGTCAACGGCACGCCGCTCGCCGATTATGCGGGCGTGCGCGAACGCCATCCGCACGTGGAGTTCCTGCACGCCGATGCGGCGCTGGGCTTTGCAGGCGCCGTGACGCTGGGGCTCGACCATGCGCGTCACCACGGCGTCTACCTGCTCAACAACGACATGGTGCTCGAGCCCGGGGCGCTGCAGGCCGTGCTGGCGTTGCGCGCGCCGGAGGTGTTCGCGATCGGCTCGCAGATCGAGCAACGCAGCGCCGACGGCCGCCGCGAGGAAACCGGCTTCGTCGACTGGTTCATCGACCGCGACGGTATCCGGCTCTTCCACGCGGACGTGCCTGCGGACGTCCTGCCGCGCGCCCATCTGGCCGCCAGCGGTGGCGCGGCCTTGTTTCGCCGCGATCCATTGCGCCGTTACCTCGCGGCCAGCCGTGCCTACGATCCGTTCTACTGGGAGGACGCGGAATGGGGGGTGCAGGCCTGGCGCGAAGGCTGGCGCGTGCTGTACTGCCCGGCATCGCGCGCGCGGCACCGGCATCGCGCCACCACCGCACGGTTCTATCCGGAGGCCGAACTCGCGCGCATCGTCGAGCGCAACCGCTGGCTCTTCGAGGCACGCAACGGCCTCGTGCCGCATGGCGCGGCGTGGCAGATGGCGCGCGCATGCCAGTTGCCCTATGCCAGCCAGCGCGAACTCGCGCCGCTGCGCGTGGCCGCCGCCACGTGGCGCCAGCGCCGGCACCGCTGGCGTGCGCCGCAGCCCTTGCCCCCGTCGATGCTGGCGCATCCGGAAGGCGCGCCGACGACGTTGCACGATGCGGCCTACAGCTTTCACCTGCGCCCCGCCGACCCCACGACGCGGCCCGTCGTACTGGTCGTGACACCCTTCGCCGCCTATCCTCCGCGTCACGGCGGCGCGCGCCGCGTGGCGGCCCTGATCGCGGGTTTGCAGCCCACATCCGATGTCGTGCTGGTGACCGATGAGGCGTTCCTGCACGATGCGCGCAGCTTTGCGTACTTCGATGGACTGCGGGCCGTGCACCTCGTGCAACGCATCGGCGCGGCCGCTGCGCATGGCAACGCGACGCTGGCCGCCCGCATGCAGGAACACACGCACGCCGCACTGACGGACGCGGTTGCCACCGCCATCGCGCGCCACGCGCCCGCCATCGTGCAGATAGAGCACGCCGAACTGGTGTGGCTGGTGCGACAACGTACGCCAACGCAACGCTGGGTGCTCGACCTGCACGATGCGTATGCTGCCGAGGAGTTCGGCGCCGATGGCGTGCTGCTTGCGGCATTCGATGCGATCACCGTGGTCTCGAGTGAAGACGCCGCGCTGGTCGCGCACCCGCAGGTGGTACGCGTCGCCAACGGCAGCGACCTCGACGCCGGTCCATGGCAGGCGTCCACCGGACAGCAGCTGCTGTTCGTCGGCCCGTTCCGCTATGGACCCAATCGCGACGGGATTGCACGATTCATCGCGGAAGCATGGCCGTCCATCCTGGCCGCGGCGCCGGACGCCACGCTGCTGATCCTGGCCGGGGATGAGCATCCGCATCACCCGCAAGGCCGCGATGCCGCTGCGCAACCCGGCGTGCGCATCATCGGCCACCGCGACGACATGGCGGCACTGCTCGCGCAATGCGCGCTGACGATCAATCCGTTGTCCGGCATCCGCGGCTCGGCCGTCAAGATCGCGGAAAGCCTGGTGGCGGGTCGCGCGTGCGTCAGCACCGCCGAAGGCGCGCGCGGATACGTGCAACCACCGGCCGCGGGCCTCATCGTGGCGGCATCGGTCGCGGACATGGCGGCGCCGATCGTAGCGCTGCTGCGCGACTCCGCTGGACGGCATCGCCTCGAAGCCCAGGCCATTGCGGGGCGCGTGGACCTGCAGTGGACCGGTGGCGTGCGCGCGCTGCTGGACCTGCATGCACGGTTGCTGCAGCCGACGCCGGCACGGCCGGCGCAAGGATAGCGCCAGTGGCCGGCAACTACGATCGCATCGCGCGCTTCTACGACATCGACATGGCCCGCAACATGGCCTTCGACGATGTCGCGTTCTATCGCGCGCAATGCATGCGCGAGCCGGGACCGGCGGTGGAACTTGGCTGCGGCAATGGCCGGATCCTGCTGGAGCTGCTGGCAGCGGGCATTGACGCCTACGGGGTCGACGCGTCGTCGGGCATGCTGGCGCACCTTGCACGCAAGGCTGCTGCACGCGACCTGCCCGTCCGCGCGGCACGGATGGACATCCGTCAGCCAGGACTGCGGTCCGGGCTTGGCGTGGTCCTGCTGCCCTATTCGCTCGTCACCTACCTGACCGCCGACGGGGATGCCGCCCGGCTGCTCGCCGCCTTGCGCGCGTTGCTGCGGCCCGGGGGCCGCTGCGTGATCGAGGCGTTCATTCCGCGGCGGCGTGCCGCGAACGACGGTTTCACGCTTGACTACCGGCGTCCGTTCGGCGACCAGGTGCTGGCGCGGTGGAAGCGGATCACTGCGGTGAGTGCCGAGGTCAACCGGATCGAGCGCCGGTACGTGGTCGAGGATGCCGGTCGCCGGGTTCTCCAGTCCATCGACGTTGTCGAGGACATTCGCCCGCGCTCGCCGGACGCGCTTGCCGCATTGCTGCAGGGCGCAGGCTTTGCCGGGCTCGAATACTGGTGGGACTATGGCGCGGCCGCCGACGCAACGGCGGCACAATTTGCGACACTGGTCGCATCACGCCCCTCCCGCTGAAGGCCGGTCATGTCCACACCCGTGCAAAAGGTCTATCGCTACTGTCGCGGCGACGGCAGCCTGACGCTGGCGGTGGTGATCCTGATCGTGTTCGTCTTTGCGCTGTACCCGATGGTCGAGGTCGGCGTCGTCCCGCGGGTCTGGCTCGACCTGGCCTTCGGGACGTTCATGGCGCTGGGCGCAGCCTTCGTGTTCGAGCCGCGCCCCGTGGTGCGCCTCTTCCTCGCGGCGCTCGTGGTGGCTGTCCTCTGCAGCCTCGCCGAGTTCTTCGTCGACCGCCCGTGGCTGGTCCTGCTGCGCGCCGTTGCCACCATCGTCGCCTGCCTGCTGCTGGCGTGGCTGCTGCTGGTACGCGTGATGCGCGACGGGCGCATCAACGTGAATCGGATCGTCGGTGCCGTCGGTGCCTACCTGCTGATCGGCGTGGTGTTCGCCCAGCTGTACCGGCTGCTGGCATGGCAGATCGATGGCGCCTTCGCGATCGGCGGCACGCCCGCCAGTTTCGACGGCATCCGCAACCTGCTTTCCTACTTCAGCTTCATCACGCTGACGTCCACCGGGTACGGCGACGTCACGCCGCTCCACCCCTATGCGCGTTCGCTGGCGACACTCGAGGCACTTTCGGGTAGTCTCTTTCTCACTGTGCTGGTGGCGCGCCTGGTCGGACTCGAGATGGAATGGCGCGAAGAGCAGCGCGAGCGACGGCGCAACGTCGATGACACCGCCCAACAAGACAACCGCTGACCCCCTGCTCTGCCACCGCGCCTGTTCGCGCGGCGCGGACGCGTGCGGTCACGCACTCGCCGCATGACGCGCAGCCCGCTCGTGTGGATCGGCCTCGGCGGCGTGACCGCCGAGGACAACCCGCGCGCCCACCTGTGGCAGCAGCGGCTGCACTGGGCGATGGTGATCATCGCGCTGATGGGGGTTCCGGCCTACCTGCTCGACTCGGCGCAGCAAAGCGAAATGTCGCACCGCATTGCCGGCATCCTCGACATCTTCATCCTGGTGGCCTTTGGCGCGGAGATGATCTGGATGCTGTGCATCTCGAGTTTTCCGCTGCGCTACCTGCTCGAGAACTGGCTCAACGTGATCATCGTTGCCGGCGCGGCCGCCGCGATCTTCGGCTCGGACACCGGCTGGATCGCCGTCGTGCGGGGGATGCGCGCCGCGATCGCGGTCCTGGTGGTGGTGCGTACGGCCGCCGAATTCCACATCCTGTTCACCCGGCGCGGCGCGCCGCTGCTGCTGGGCGCGGGCGTGATCACGATGCTGCTGGCCGGCGCGGTGTTCTACTGGCTTGACCCCAAGATCACCAGCTACGGCGACGGCCTCTGGCTGGCATTCATCACGGGGACCACCGTAGGCTATGGCGACGTCGTGCCGTCCACCGGCGCCACACGTATGTTCGCCGCGGTGATCGTGCTGGCCGGGGGCGCGTTGATCGCGCTCTTCACCGCGAACATCGTCGCGTTCTTCATCGGTCGTGAGGACACCCGGCTGCGCGAGGACCTGCACCACGACATCATCGAGCTGCGCAAGGAAAACGCCCGCCTGCTGGCGGCGGAGGAGTGGCGCCTCAGCCTCGAGCTCGACGTGCAGCTGAAGAGCATGCGCGAGGAAGTGGCGGCGTTGCGCCGCGACCTGGCGGCAATGCACGCCAACCTGCCCGACACGCGCGACAAACCCTAGCGCGACGACGGATTGCGGATCAGACGGCCAGGTGCGAACGGACGTTGTCGGCTTCCATCGTCGCGCCTTCGCCGCGCGCCACGACCTCGCCGCGCGACAGCACCACGTAGGTATCCGCCAGCGCGCGCGCAAAATCGTAGTACTGCTCGACAAGGAGAATGGCCATGTCGCCACTGCTCGTCAGCTTGCGGATCGCGCGCTCGATGTCCTTGATGATCGACGGCTGGATGCCCTCGGTGGGCTCGTCGAGGATCAGCAGCTTCGGCCGGAGCGTCAACGCGCGGCCGATGGCCAGCTGCTGCTGCTGGCCGCCGGAAAGGTCGCCGCCGCGGCGGCCCAGCATGTCCTTCAGCACCGGGAACATCTCGAAGATGTATGACGGAATGCCGACGCCGCGCTTCTGCGTGGCAAGCCCCATCAGCAGATTCTCCTGTACGGTAAGGCGCGGAAAGATGTCGCGGCCCTGCGGCACATAGCCCATGCCGAGGCTTGCCCGCGCATAGGGCGCCATCGACACGATCTGCACATCGCCGAAGCGGATCTCGCCCGAGCGGACGGGCAACAGTCCCATCAGGCACTTGAGCAGCGTGGTCTTGCCGACACCGTTGCGGCCAAGCAGCGTCGTGCACTTGCCGGCCGGGACGTCGAAGGACACGTCGCGCAGGATATGGCTGCCGCCGTAGTACTGGTTGACGTGGGAAACGGATAGCATCATTGATCCGTCATCGGCCGAGGAACACTTCGATCACCTGATCGTTGTTCTGCACCTGCTCCATCGAGCCTTCGGCCAGCACATGGCCCTCGTGGAGCACGGTGACGCGATCGGCGATGCGCGCGACGAAGTCCATGTCGTGCTCGACGACGATGAGGGTGTAATCCCCCGCCAGCGATTCGAAGAGTTCGGCGCTGCGCATCGTCTCGTCGTCGGTCATGCCGGCCACCGGCTCGTCGAGCAGCAGCAGCTGGGGTTCCTGCATCAGCAGCATGCCGAACTCGAGCCATTGCTTCTGCCCGTGCGACAGCAGGCCCGCCAGCCGACCGGCTTCCGGCTGCAGCTTGATCGTGTCGAGGATGCCCAGGATGCGGTCGCGTGCCGTGGAGTCAAGCTTGGCGTTGAGCGTGGGCCACACGCGCTTGTCGGTCTTGCGCGCGAGCTCCAGGTTCTCGAACACCGTATGGTCGGTGAACACCGTGGGCTTCTGGAATTTGCGCCCGATACCGCGGTCGGCAATCTCGGGCTCGGAGAGCTTGGTGAGGTCGATCGTCTGGCCGAAGAACGCGGTGCCAAGATCAGGCCGCGTCTTGCCGGTGATCACGTCCATCATCGTCGTCTTGCCCGCGCCATTGGGGCCGATCACGCAACGCAGTTCACCTGCATCGATCATCAGCGTCAGGTCGTTCAACGCCTTGAAGCCGTCAAAGCTGACCGAAATCGACTCGAGGTACAGGATGGCGCCGTGCGTGATGTCGACACCCTCGGTGACGACCCGGCCGTCCATGCCGCTGCTGCTGCGCACCGAGATGTCGGCTGGTGGCTTCGCGATGACGAGGTCGGGGGGTGTCATCCGCGCCTCCGGATCCACAGGCCCGCGATGCCGCGCGGCAGGTACAGCGTGACCAGGATGAAGATCAGGCCGAGCACGTACAGCCAGTATTCGGGAAGCACCTGCGTGAACCAGCTCTTGCCGAGGTTGACGACCGCCGCGCCGATCACCGGGCCGATCAGCGTGCCGCGGCCGCCCACGGCGGTCCAGATCGCGATCTCGATCGAGTTCGCGGGCGACATCTCGCTCGGATTGATGATGCCCACCTGCGGCACGTACAACGCGCCGGCGATGCCGCAGATGACGGCCGAGAGCGTCCAGATGAAGAGCTTGAAGTACATCGGGTTGTAGCCCGAGAACATCACGCGGGTTTCGGCATCGCGGATCGCCATCAGCACACGGCCCAGCTTCGACGTGACGATCGCGCGGCCCAGCAGCAGGAAGCCCAGCAGCGCGAATCCGGTGAGCCCGAACAGCACCATCCGCGTCTCCGGCGCCGTGATCGAAAAGCCCAGGATGCGCTTGAAGTCCGTGAAGCCGTTGTTGCCGCCGAAGCCGGTGTCGTTGCGGAAGAACAGCAGCATGAACGAGTACGTGAGCGCCTGCGTGATGATTGAGAAGTACTCCTGCCGTCGCGGAGGTGGCGGGAGAAGCCGTCGGGGCGCTGGCCTCGATCGACGGCGTTGACTACGTCTTGAGCCAGGTCATCCAAGGGCCCGGCGACTCGGAGCTCCAGCGCGACCTG
>JANNNM010000692.1:0-2919 GCA_031398535.1 Betaproteobacteria bacterium
GTCGCCGGGAATGCGCACCTGCAGCTCGGTGGGAATCGTGTTGATGTCCGCCGTATTCGCGGAGAACGGCAAATACGCGCCCGATTGCCGCGCCGCCTCGATCAGCTGCTCGATCAGGAAATGCGCGCGGTCGGGGCCTTCCGCGGCCAGCACGCCCGACAGCGCGTCGAGCCATTCACGGGTTTCCTGGGGGTCGGCATCCTGCTTCATTGCATCCATGATGATTCTCCGTACCCCCGTCGTGCCGCGATCACCGGGGTTGGATCCGGTACGGCGTGGCGAGGGGAAATCCTGTTGAAGGTTCGAAAGCGGCGGTTTGCTGCCATTCCAGGCGGATTGCGGGCGCCGGGAAAGCGAGGTGGCCGGGGTCGATTCTAGGTTGCGCGGTCGATCCTGTATTGCTGCGGTGCGTCACGCCCCGCGATGGATAACCACAGGTTACCATCTGACGGAAATCATTTCCATTAATCTTTTGCGGTGTTGGCGTTCCGCGCGCCGACCCACAGCATCGTCGCCACCAGCCCGCTGACTGCGGCCGCAAACAGGAACCCGACGCGATAGCTGGCGAACGTGCCCGCCAGCGCCGCGAAAAGCGTCGGCCCCGCGACCACGCCGCCGAACGTGACGAAGCCCGAGGCGCCGGTCACGGCCCCGGCCATCCCCGGCGGCGAGCGCCGTGCCAGTTCGGCCAGCTGCACGCCATTCCAGCCGATCGCCATGCTCCCGTAGAGGCCCGCCAGCGGCAGGATCAGCCACGTGGGCCAGGCCGTCGTGGCGGTCGCCAGCGCGACCCCGCAGACGCAGGCCAGCACCCCGATCAAGGCGAGTGTCCGCACGGGACTAAGCAGGCGATCTGCAACGATGCCCCACGCAATCCGGCTAACGACGGCAGCCAAGGTGGCGACAGTAAGCGCTAACCCAGCCGCGACCAGCGTCCAGCCCAGCGCCTCGTGCAGGTAGACGACGAGATAGGCGGTGAGGCACGACTGGACCGCCGCAAAGCCCATTCCCACCAGCGAAAGCTGGCGCAGGATCCGGGTCTGCATCACCCGGCGCAGCGGCTCGACGATGCTGCGCAGCGACACCGGCTTCGCCCCTTCGCGGTGGGCGTCCAGCGCGGCGCGAATCGGTTGGGCGGCCAGCGCCACCAGCACTCCGACCGCCGCCACGACCAACAGCGCGCCGCGCCAGCCCAGCGCCAGCGCCAACCCCGGCATCAACGCGCCGCACAGCGCGATGCCGACCGGCACGCCCGTCTGCTTGATCGAGAACGTCAGCGCCATCTGCGCCGCCGGCGTCGTGCGCACCAGAACGGCCGACGACGCAGGCGTGATCGGCCCGTAGCCCACGCCGGTGGCGATGGCCGCCAGCACCATCAGCGGCGCGGCAGCCGCCGGCAGTAGCGCCACCGTGGCCGTTCCCGCCGCGCACAGCAGCACGCACACCTGCGAGACCCGGATGGCGCCATAGCGCGCGATGAAGCCGCCGCAGGTCAGGCTGCCGATCATCGCGCCGGTGTAGACCAACCCGATGAAGACGCCGATCCACGCGGGCGTGATGCCGAGTTCCGGCGCGAGCACCGGCGCCAGCACCGCGGGCGCCGAGGCCGCCATCGCGGTGAAGATCTGGATGGCGAGCGTCGCCGCCAGCGATACGCGCGCCGTGCGTTTCGCGTTGCCGCTCATCCGCGGCCGGTCAATGCGAGGTCGCGCCGTTCGGTAACGATCCGGTCCACCGTGAGGTCGTGCGGGGCGGCGGGCACCTGGGGCACCACCTGCAGGTCGAAGGCACCGGCAATCCGCGGCACGTGCGCCGGCAGGTGCGACAGCAGGCGATCGTAGAAGCCGCCGCCGTAGCCCAGGCGGCGTCCGGTCAGGTCGAAGGCCACGCCGGGGACCAGGATCCAGTCGATTGCCGCGGCGTCCACGCGCGGCGAGAAGTCGAGGGGCTCGGGGATGCCGCGATAGCCGGGCCCCACGTCACGCGCAAGGTCGGTGACGCGATGCAGCTCGAGCATGCGGCTGCCGATGTTGACGCGCGGCAGCACGACGGTCTTGCCCGTGCCCAGCGCCGCGTCGAACACCCGCCGCATGTCCCACTCGCTCCTGTGCGGCAGCGTCAGCATCACGCACCCGGCGGCGGCGAACGCGGGGGAGGCGATGATCGTGTCGGCGATGCGCAGCGACGAGGCGCGATGCTGGCCGGCGTCGATGGCATCGCGCGCGGCGATCATCTCGACGCGCAGCGCGCGCTTGGCACCGTGCAGCGGATGCCCGGTGAGGGTGCCTGCTGCCTGCGTCGAACGCTCGCCCATGCCGGGATGTTAGCGCACCCGCGCGCGGCGCTGCCGCCGCTATAATGAACGTCTCGACCGAAGGCATTTTTTCCATGAAGAATACGCACCAGTTCTATCGCGCGCGCCGCAGCGCGCTGCTGGCCACCATGCGCGACACGCGCGGCGGCGGCCTGGCCGTCGTGCCCACCGCGCCTGAAGTCGCGCGCAACCGCGACTCGACGTACCCCTACCGGCACGACAGCTACTTCTACTACCTGTCGGGCTTCCCCGAGCCGGAGGCCGTGGTGGCGCTGGTGGCAGGCCCCGACGGCGACAAGCACGTCCTCTTCTGCCGCGAGAAGAACGAGGAGCGCGAGATCTGGGACGGTTTCCGCTACGGCCCCGATGCCGCGTGCGAGATCTTCGGCTTCGACGAAGCCCACCCCATCTCCGCGCTGTCCACGATGTTGCCCGACTTCGCGTCCGACCGGCCCGCGCTCTTCACGCCGCTTGGCTTGTTCGACACGTGGGACAAGCAGGTCACGGAACTGCTGAACGACGTACGCAACCGCGCGCGTACCGGCGTTGCCGCGCCCGACGAAGTCGTGGATGTGCGGGGCACGCTCGACGCCATGCGTCTGCTG
>JANNNM010000725.1:0-1159 GCA_031398535.1 Betaproteobacteria bacterium
GCAGGCCTACAAGGCCGCGTTCGAGAAGGACAACCCGGGCATCGAGCTGAAGTTCGTGCGCGACTCCACCGGCATCGTTACCGCCAAGCTGCTGGCCGAGAAGGCCAATCCGCAGGCCGATGCGGTGATGGGGGTGGCCGCTTCCAGCCTGGCGCTGCTGGACAAGAATGCCATGCTCGAGCCCTACCGCCCGCTCAACCTCGACGCGATCATGTCGGCCTACCGCGACAAGAAGAACCCGCCGGCCTGGTTCGGCATGGACGTGTGGGGCGCAACCGTCTGCTTCAACACCGTCGAGGCGCAGAAGAGGGGCCTGCCGAAACCCGAAACCTGGAAGGACCTGACCAAGCCGGCGTACAAGGGGCAGATCGTGATGCCGAATCCGGCGTCCTCGGGCACCGGCTTCTTCGACGTCACCGCCTGGCTGCAGATCTACGGCGAAGCCGAAGGCTGGAAATTCATGGACGGCCTGCACGAGAACATCGCGCAGTACATGCACTCGGGCTCGCGCCCGTGCGCCGCCGCCGCTGCCGGTGAGTACACGGTGGGCATTTCGTTCGAGTATCGCGCCAACCGCGAAAAGGCGCGCGGCGCCCCGATTGACCTCGTGTTCCCGTCGGAAGGACTCGGCTGGGACCTCGAAGCCACGGCGATCGTCAAGACGACGACCAAGCTCGACGCCGCGAAGAAGCTGCAGGACTGGGCCGTGTCCGATGCCGCGATGGCGCTGTACGCCAACAACTTCGCGATCGTGGCCGTTCCGGCCATGTCGAAGCCGCTGCCCAACGTGCCTGCCGACTACGCAAGCCGTCTCGCGAAGAATGACTTCGCGTGGGCTGCGAAGAACCGCGACAAGATCCTGGCCGAATGGAGCAAGCGCTACGAGTCGAAGGCCGCGCCGAAATAACGCGTCGCTTCGCGCACGCGCGTCGCGCGTGCGGCTACGGGTCAGCCGGCGGCGCTGCTGCCGCCCGCGCTGGCCCGTGGCGCTTGTGGAGCAGTCCCGCCATGGCGGACCCCGCCCCTCACCAGGATGACGATGGCTGATTCCCCCGTTCCCGACGCAATGCGCATCGAGGCCGTGCACAAAAGCCTTCGGCAGCTTCGTTGCGCTGCAGTCCATCGATCTCTCGATCATCCCCGGCGAAATGGTCTGCTT
>JANNNM010000190.1:0-1257 GCA_031398535.1 Betaproteobacteria bacterium
CCTCGAGGCGCAGCGTGTCGCGCGCGCCGAGTCCGCAGGGCGCGACGCCGGCGGCAACCAACGCATGCCACAACGCTTCGGCGCGCGGGGCCGGCACCATCACCTCGAAGCCATCCTCGCCCGTGTAGCCGGTGCGCGCGATGAAGTAGTTGCCATCCTCCAGCGCGACCTCCGTGCCGAAGAAGGGCTTCAGGTCGCGCGTGAACGCTTCGCTGCCGGGCACGGCCTGCCACAGCTTTTCGCGCGCCAGCGGGCCCTGCACGGCAATCATGGCGAGATCCTCGCGCGGCGTCAGCCGCAATTGCGGCGCATGCGTGGCGATCAACGCGCGCAGCCACGCGATGTCCTTGTCGGCCGTGCCCGCGTTGACCACGAGCCTGAAGAAGTCTTCCCGCAGGAAATAGACGATGAGGTCGTCGAGCACCCCGCCGTCCGGGCGCAGCAGGCACGAGTACAGCGCCTTGCCGGATACCATGAGCTTGTCGACGTTGTTGGCCAGCGCATGACGCAGGAAATCGCGGGCGCCGGCCCCTTCAAGGTCCACGGCGCGCATGTGCGACACATCGAACATGCCGGCGCGATGGCGCACGGCGTGATGCTCGTCGATCTGCGACCCGTAGTTGACCGGCATGTCCCAGCCGCCGAAGTCGACCATGCGGGCACCGGCAGCGCGGTGGAGGGCGTAGAGCGGCGTATGTTTCGGCAAGTCAGGCTCCGGAGAAAAACAATGGGCGAAGCACTTCCGTTGCTTCGCCCCGTCTGTCCTTTTACCTGAGAGATTGGGACGGCGACACTGCATTCGCCGACCGGTGCCCCTTCGGTGGATCGCTGCAGGACCGGCCACGGGCCGGGACTTGCGCGACCGCTCTCCAGATTGCGGTTGCCTCTCGTGCGGTCCTTGATGCCTGAGCGGTTTCGGGAATACGCCTTCGGCGGCAGCTACTCCACGGATGGCACCGTGGTGCTGCACTCTCCTGCACGAACACGATCATTGTACTGGTGCGGCGGGGCACGGGTCAAAGCCCGATGCGCGCATCGCGCACCAGAATGCAAAGGCCGGCCGGGTCCATCCGCGACGCCGCCTACTTCTTGAGCGTCATGATCCAGGTGACCAGTTCCTTGATGTCGGCGGGCGGCACCGATGCATTCGGCGGCATCGGGATCTGGCCCCAGACGCCGGTGCTGCCTTCCTTGACCTTCTTCGACAACAAATCGACTGCGTTCTTGTCGCTTTTGTACTTGGCGGCAACGTCGACA
>JANNNM010000814.1:0-1143 GCA_031398535.1 Betaproteobacteria bacterium
TGTGTCGTGGTCGGCGTGTTCGACAATCGCAAATTGTCGCTGTCGGCCGAATTGATCGATCGGGCCAGCAATGGCTATGTCAGCGAGATCATCCGCCGCGGCGATATGGAGGGCAAGCTCGGCGCCACGCTGCTGCTGCACAACGTTCGGGGCACGCTGGCCGATCGCGTGCTGCTGGTGGGGCTCGGCAAGGAACGCGACTTCCGCGACCGCGAATTCCGCTCCGCCATCCGCTCTGCGGTCAAGCTGCTGAATGAAACCGGTTCCTACGAGGCCGTGGTTTACCTCACCGAAGAGAAGGTCAAGCGCCGCGAAGTCGCGTGGCGGGTCGAGCACGCGGTCATCGTGGCGATGGAGGCCGTCTATCGCTTCGAGCAGATGAAGAGCCAGCCGACGGAAGTGCGCCGGCCGCTGCGCAAGCTCACGCTGTCGGTGCCGCAGCGCTCCGACCTCACGGCGGGCGAGCGCGCTTCGGTGCGCGGACTTTCCATCGCGCATGGCATGGATCTCGCGCGCGACCTCGGCAACATGCCCGGCAACATCTGCACGCCCACGTTCCTGGCCGAGCGCGCCGTGGCGCTGGGCACCGAGTTCCCCGATATCGTCGTCAAGGTGCTCGAACGGAAGGAGTGCGAGGAACTCGGCATGGGCTCGTTCCTCTCGGTGACCAACGGCAGCAACCAGCCACCGCGCTTCATCGTGCTGGAATACATGCAACACGAGCGCAAGCAGAGCCGGCCGAGCGTTCTGGTCGGCAAGGGCATCACCTTCGATACCGGCGGCATCTCGCTGAAGGCCGGCCTCGACATGGACCAGATGAAGTTCGACATGTGCGGCGCTGCCGCCGTGCTGGGCACGCTGCGCGCCATCGCGGAAATCAAGGCGCCCATCAACGTGGTGGGCCTCATCCCGGCCTGCGAGAACATGCCGTCCGGCACCGCCACCAAGCCGGGCGATGTCGTCACCAGCATGTCCGGGCAGACGATCGAAGTGCTGAATACCGACGCCGAAGGCCGCCTCATCCTCGCCGACGCACTGACGTATGCGGAGCGCTACGAGCCGGCGGCGGTGGTCGACATCGCCACGCTTACCGGCGCTTTCCAGCATGGCGCGGGCCGACGCCAGCAAACCGGCATCGCGCTT
>JANNNM010000833.1:0-3561 GCA_031398535.1 Betaproteobacteria bacterium
AACAGCGCGGCCGTCGTGTCGATCGACGTCACGCAGAAGTCGAAGCGTGGCCGGGGCGGGATGCCCGAGCTCTCCGAGGACGATCCGTTCTACGAGTTCTTCCGGCGCTTCGGCCAGGTGCCGCCGCGGCGCGGGCAGGAACGCGAGCCCGAGGCCCAGGCCGTGGGCTCCGGCTTCATCATCGGCAGCGATGGTCTCGTCATCACCAATGCGCACGTCGTCGACGGCGCGGATGAGGTCACGGTCAAGCTCTTCGACAAGCGCGAGTTCAAGGCCAAGGTGCTGGGCGCGGACAAGCGCACCGACATCGCGCTGCTCAAGATCGAAGCCAAGGACCTGCCCAAGGTCAGCATCGGCGATCCGGACAAGCTGAAGGTCGGCGAATGGGTGGTCGCCATCGGCAAGCCCTTCGGGCTCGACAGCACGATGACGGCCGGCATCGTCAGCGCCAAGGGCCGCGACCTGCCGCAGGAGAACCTGGTGCCATTCATCCAGACAGACGTCGCCATCAACCCGGGCAACTCCGGCGGGCCGCTCTTCAACATGAAGGGCGAGGTCGTCGGCATCAACTCGCTGATCTACTCGCGCACCGGCGGCTACATGGGCCTCGCGTTCGCCATCCCGATCGACGTCGCGATGAACACGGTCAGCCAGCTGAAGGACAAGGGCCGCGTGACGCGCGGCCGCATCGGCGTGCAGATCCAGCCCGTCAGCAAGGAAGACGCCAGCGCATTTGCGCTCGACGCGCCGCGCGGTGCGCTCGTCAACGGCGTGGAGAAGGATGGCCCGGCCGCCAAGGCGGGCGTCGAAGTCGGCGACATCATCCTCAAGGTCGACGGCAAGGATGTGAAGACGTCACAGGAACTGCCGCGCGTCATCACGATGGTGCGCCCGGGCACCAAGGTCAATCTCACCGTGTGGCGCAAGGGGGTCACCAAGGAAATCGCGGTGACCGTCGCCGAGATGAAGGAAGATGCCGCGGCGCAACCGCGTCCTGGCGCACCCAAGGACAAGGCCAAGGCGAAGCCCAACAAGGCGGGCCTGATGGTGGCCGACCTGACCGACGAACAGAAGAAGGAGCTCGACCTCAAGTCGGGCGTACTGATCGAGGACATAGCCCCGACGGTGCGCGGCAACGTGCAGCCGGGTGACGTGATCCTGGCGCTGGTCAATCGCGGTGTCGCCACGGAAATCCGCACGGTCGCCCAATTGAACGAGTTGCTGGCGAAGATGGAGAAGGGCGCATCGCTGACGCTGCAGTTGAGGCGCGGCGAACAGCAGTTCTTCACGACGCTGCGCATTCCCGCCACCGAATGACCGGCACGTTGGCGCGGGCGGGTCCACCGCCTGCGCCAACGCTGCGGCAGCGCGCCTGCATCAAGCTGCCCGGTACTCGCGTATTCAGTCGAAATCGGTTAAAATTCAATACTTTCCGGTTCGAACCTCCGGCAGGCGATGGCAAGGTGCCCCGTGTGCTGAAAGCGTCCGGATCGCGGCTGCCGGCTTGATGCTGCAGCTCTTCACGAGGGCACTTGCGGGTGCCCTTGGCATTTCCCCCGCCCCCATTTCGCTAGAAGCCACGTGCGCAACATCCGCAACTTTTCCATCATCGCCCACATCGACCACGGCAAATCCACGCTGGCGGATCGCTTCATCCAGCGCTGTGGAGGACTCTCCGACCGCGAGATGAGCGAGCAGGTCCTCGATTCGATGGACCTGGAGCGTGAGCGCGGTATCACCATCAAGGCGCAGACGGCCGCGCTGTCGTACCGCGCGAAGGATGGCGAGACCTACGCGCTCAACCTGATCGACACACCCGGACACGTCGACTTCGCGTACGAAGTCTCGCGCTCGCTCGCTGCCTGCGAAGGCGCGCTGCTGGTCGTCGACGCGTCGCAGGGCGTGGAGGCCCAGACGGTGGCCAATTGCTATACGGCCATCGAGCAGGGCGTCGAAGTGGTGCCGGTGCTGAACAAGATCGACCTGCCCTCGGCCGATCCCGAGCGCGTGATTGACGAGATTGAAGACATCATCGGCATCGATGCCACCGATGCCGTGCAGGCCAGCGCCAAGAACGGCATCGGCATCGATGACATCCTCGAGGCCATCATCGCCAAGGTGCCGCCGCCCAAGGGCGACCCTGCCGCGCCGTTGAGCGCCCTCATCATCGATTCGTGGTTCGACAACTACGTGGGTGTGGTCATGCTGGTGCGCGTGATCGACGGCGTGCTGAAGCCCAAGGACAAGATCCTGCTGATGGCGGCGGGCGCCACGTACAACTGCGAGCAGGTCGGCGTGTTCACGCCGAAATCACTGGCGCGCACGCAACTCTCTGCCGGTGATGTCGGCTTCATCATCGCCGGCATCAAGGAGATCGATGCTGCCAAGGTGGGCGACACCGTCACGCTCGCGGCGCGACCCACGGCGGCGGCGCTGCCCGGCTTCAAGGAAGTGCAACCCCAGGTGTTCGCGGGCCTCTACCCGGTGGAGACCAACCAGTACGAGGCCCTGCGCGACGCGCTCAACAAGCTGAAGCTGAACGACGCCTCGCTGCACTACGAACCCGAGGTGTCGCAGGCACTGGGCTTCGGCTTCCGCTGCGGCTTTCTCGGCCTGCTGCACATGGACATCGTGCAGGAGCGTCTCGAGCGCGAGTACGACATGGAATTGATCACCACGGCGCCGACGGTAATTTACCAGGTGCTGATGCGTGACGGCACCGTCCTCGAGATCGAAAACCCGTCGAAGCTTCCCGATCTCTCCCGCGTGGAGGAGATCCGCGAGCCGATCATCACGGCCACCATCCTGATGCCGCAGGAGTACGTGGGGCCGGTGATCACGCTGTGCACCGACAAGCGCGGCATCCAGAAGAACATGCAGTACCTGGGCCGCCAGGTGATGTTGACCTACGAGCTGCCGATGGCCGAAGTGGTGATGGACTTCTTCGACAAGCTGAAGTCGGTGTCGCGCGGCTACGCGTCGCTCGACTACGAGTTCAAGGAGTTCCGCGCGGCCGACGTCGTGAAGCTCGACATCCTGATCAACGGCGAACGCGTGGACGCGTTGTCGGTGATGGTCCACCGGTCGGTCTCGATGTACCGGGGCCGCGAAGTGGCGGCGAAGATGCGCTCGCTCATTCCCCGGCAGATGTTCGACGTGGCGGTGCAGGCTTCGATCGGTGCGAACATCATCGCCCGCGAGTCGATCAAGGCGATGCGCAAGAACGTGCTGGCCAAGTGCTACGGCGGCGACATCTCGCGCAAGCGCAAGCTCCTCGAGAAGCAGAAGGCCGGCAAGAAGCGCATGAAGGCGGTGGGCAGCGTCGAGATCCCACAGGAAGCCTTCCTCGCCATTCTCCAGGTCGGCGAAAAATAGACGAAACGCGCAGACGCGGGTTCGAACGGTGACCGGAAGCTGTGCGCACCATGGGACAATCCGCCCGCCGTCGACCCCGTAACGTGATCGCCCAACGATGAATTTTGCCCTGATCCTGTTCCTGCTGACCCTGGCCACCGGCGTGCTGTGGACCGTGGACCGCGTCTATTTCGCGAAGCGCCGGGC
>JANNNM010000890.1:0-1109 GCA_031398535.1 Betaproteobacteria bacterium
CTTGCCGGTGTACGTCGAGTGATAGATCGGGTCGCGGCGCAGCGTGATGCGCTCGATGGTCAGCACCGGGAAGCGCTCGACCTCGTTGTAGTACCCGGTATGGTCGCCGAACGGGCCTTCCAGCGCCGTTTCGTAGCCTGACGGGTCGGCCGCATCCGGCGCGATGAAGCCTTCGAGCACGATCTCGGCGGAGGCCGGCACCTGCAGGTCGTGGGACAGGCACTTGACGATCTCGGTGCGGCCGCCACGCAGCAGGCCGGCGAACTGATATTCGGACAGTGAATCCGGTACCGGCGTGACGGCACCGAGGATCGTCGCGGGATCGGCGCCCAGCGCAACGGCAATCGGAAACGGCGTGCCCGGATGCGCGCGCGCGTGGTCGCGGAAGTCAAGCGCGCCGCCGCGATGGGCCAGCCAGCGCATGATGACCTTGTTGCGCGCAATCACCTGCTGCCGGTAGATGCCGAGGTTCTGTCGCTTCTTGTGCGGACCGCGCGTGACGGTGAGGCCCCAGGTGATGAGTGGTCCCACGTCATCGGGCCAGCACGTCTGCACCGGCAGCCGCGCAAGGTCGACTTCCGCGCCCGCCCACACCACGTCCTTGCACGGCCCGGTACTGCGTTCCTTCGGCGCCATGTCCAGCACCTTCATGAACACCGGTCGCGTGTTCTGCCAGGCATCCTTCAGGCCCTTCGGCGGCTCCGGCTCCTTCAGGAACGCCAGCAGCTTGCCGATCTCGCGCAGGGCTTCCTGCCAATTGTCGCCCTCGACTCCCATCGCGCGCGCCACGCGCTGCGGCGTGCCGAAGAGATTGCCGAGCACGGGAATGGTTCCGCCACCGGGCGCGCGGAACGCGCCCACCGGGTGTTCGAACAGCAGCGCGGGGCCGCCGGCCTTCAGCACGCGGTCGCACAGCTCCGTCATCTCGAGCTTCGGATCGACCGGCAACGCGATGCGGCGCAGTTCGCCGCGCGCCTCGAGCTGCTGGATGAAATCGCGAAGATCGCGGTAGGCCATGGATGGGATGCCGGTAGCAAAGGACCAAGCCGCATGCACACGCACGGCTGCCGCATTGTAACCAACGCTAAAATGCGCCATGGCCAACGCGC